>JBGAII010000220.1:0-5728 GCA_044225625.1 Rubrivivax sp. | reverse complement strand
GACACCAGCCGCATGTTCGTCGTCGGCGAGGGCTCGATCCAGGCGAAGCGGCTCGTGCAGCTGACCTACGAGGCCATGTGGAAGGGCATCGTGCGCGTCAAGCCCGGCGCGCGGCTCGGCGACATCGGCCACGCGATCCAGACCTTCGCCGAAAACCAGGGCTTCAGCGTGGTGCGCGAGTTCTGCGGCCACGGCATCGGCCGCAAGTTCCACGAGGAGCCGCAGGTGCTGCACTACGGCCGGCCCGGCACGATGGATGAGCTGAAGCCTGGCATGACCTTCACCATCGAGCCGATGATCAACGCCGGACGGCGCGAGATCCGCGAACTGGGCGATGGCTGGACCATCGTCACCAAGGACCGCTCGCTGTCGGCGCAGTGGGAGCACACGGTGCTGGTCACCGACAGCGGCTACGAAGTGCTGACGTTGTCGGCCGGCAGCCCGCCGCCGCCGGCCTTCGTCGGCTGACATGTCCGCACTGCCGCAGCCCCAGCCGCCGCGCGAGGCGCCGCGCAGCGTCGCGGCGATGCGCGCGCGCTTCCGCGACGGCAAGGCGCGGCTGCTGGAGCACTTCCGCGAGTCGCGCGCCACCACGCTGGCCGCCACCCGCATCACGAAGGCGTTGACGCGCCATGTCGACAGCCACCTGGCCGAGCTCTGGGAACATGCGGCGATGCCTGCAGGGGCCGCGCTGGTGGCGGTGGGCGGCTACGGCCGCGCCGAGCTGTTCCCCTATTCGGACATCGACGTGCTGCTGCTGCTACCGGCCGGCAGTGGTCTGCAGCCCGGCGCCGATGATCCGGCCGCCGGCACGGCAGACGGCCGGCTGCGCGCCGCGGTCGAAGGCTTCATGCACGCCTGCTGGGACATCGGCCTGGAAATCGGTGCCTCGGTGCGCAGCGTCGACGAGTGCGTGGCACAGGCGCGCGGCGATGTGACGGTGCAGACCGCGATGCTCGAATCGCGTTTCCTGTGCGGCTCACGGCGTGTCTACACCGCGTTCCGCCAGGCCACCGACGCGGTGATGGACCCGAAGGCCTTTCTGCGCGCCAAGGTGCTGGAAATGCAGCAGCGCCATGTCAAGTACGAGAACACGCCCTACTCGCTGGAACCGAACTGCAAGGAAAGCCCGGGCGGCCTGCGCGACCTGCAGTTGATCATCTGGGTGGCACGCGCCGCCGGCCTGGGCCGCAACTGGACCGAACTGGCCGCCAAGGGCCTGGTGACGCCCTTCGAGGTCAGCCAGTTGTACAAGCACGAGGGCACGCTGAAGCTGATCCGTGCGCGGCTGCACCTGATCGCCGGCCGGCGCGAGGACCGGCTGGTGTTCGACCTGCAGACCGCGGTGGCCGAGAGCATCGGCCTCAGGCCCACCAAGGCGCAGCGCTCGTCCGAGGTGCTGATGCATCGCTACTACTGGGCGGCCAAGGCGGTGACGCAGCTGAACCAGATCCTGATGCTGAACATCGAGGAGCGCATCAACCGGTCCGAAGAAGCGCCGATGCAGCCGATCGACGCGCATTTCCTCGACCGCGGCGGCATGCTCGAGGTGGCGCACGACCAGCTCTATGCCGAGGCGCCGCATGCGATCCTGCGCACCTTCCTGGTCTACCAGCAGACGCCCGGCATCAAGGGCCTGTCGGCACGCACGCTGCGCGCGCTGTACAACGCACGCAACCTGATGGGCGCGGACTTCCGCAACGACCCGGTCAACCGCGCCACCTTCATGGAGATCCTGCGCCAGCCGCAGGGCATCACGCACGCGCTGCGGCTGATGAACCAGACCTCGGTGATGGGCCGCTACCTGTGGGTGTTCCGGCGCATCGTCGGGCGCATGCAGCACGACCTGTTCCACGTCTACACGGTGGACCAGCACATCCTGATGGTGGTGCGCAACGTGCGCCGCTTCTTCATCCCCGAGCATGCGCACGAATACCCTTTCTGTTCGCAGCTGGCCAGCCAGTGGGACGAGCCGTGGCTGCTGTACGTGGCAGCGCTGTTCCACGACGTGGCCAAGGGCCGGGGCGGCGACCATTCCGAGCTGGGTGCCGCCGAGGCGCGGCGCTTCTGCCGCGACCACGGCATCTCCCGCGAGGACAGCGCGCTGATCGAGTTCCTGGTGCTGCAGCACCTGACGATGAGCCGCATCGCGCAGAAGGAGGACCTGAGCGACGTCGATGTCATCCAGGCCTTTGCGCGGCTGGTGGGCACGCCCAAGCGGCTGATTGCGCTGTACCTGCTGACGGTGGCCGACATCCGCGGCACCAGCCCGAAGGTGTGGAACGCCTGGAAGGGCAAGCTGCTGGAAGACCTGTTCCGGCTGACGATGCGCGCGCTGGGCGGCAACGGCCCGAACCTGGATGCGGAGATCGAGTCGCGCAAGCAGGAGGCGCGGCAGATGCTGGCGCTGCACAGCACGCTGCCGGGCAGCGAAGATGCATTGTGGAAGACGCTGGACCTCAGCTACTTCGCGCGCCACGACGCCGCCGACATCGCCTGGCATGCGCGTTCGCTGTGGCGCCATCTGGACACACGCGAGCCGATCGTGCGGGCGCGGCCGTCGTCGGTGGGCGACGGGCTGCAGGTGTTGGTCTTCTCGCCCGACTGCCCGGACCTGTTTGCGCGCATCTGCGGCTACTTCGACAGCGCCGGCTTCAGCATCCAGGACGCGAAGATCCACACCACCCGCGCAGGCTTCGCGCTGGACACCTTCCAGGTGGTCAGCACGCGTTTCGAGCCCGCCGATTCGGCCGCCTACCGCGACCTGATCTCGCTGGTCGAAACCCAGGCCGCGCAGGCTCTGGCCTCCACCGGCCCGCTTCCGGATCCGGCTCGCGGCCGCGTCTCACGCCGCGTGCGCTCGTTCCCGGTGATCCCGCGCATCACGCTGAACCCGGACGAACGCGCCCAACGCTGGCTGCTGACCGTCAGCGCCAGCGATCGCACCGGGCTGCTGTACGCCATCGCGCGCGTGCTGGCGCGGCACCAGATCAACCTGCACCTGGCGAAGGTGACGACGCTCGGCGAGCGGGTCGAGGACACCTTCCTGGTCGACGGCGCGGCGCTGCAGCATGCGCGCACGCAACTGCAGGTGGAGAGCGAACTGCTCGACGCGGTGTCGATGACATGAGTCTGTCGCTGGTCGCCGCCGCCGAGGTCGCGGCTGCTGCCGACCGTTTCGACTGCGTCATCGACGTGCGCTCGCCGGCGGAGTTCGCCGAGGACCATCTGCCCGGCGCCGTCAACTGGCCGGTGCTGGACGATGAGCAGCGGCGCATCGTCGGTACGTTGTACAAGCAGGTGTCGCCGCTGCGGGCACGCCAGGTCGGGGCGGCCATGGTCGCTCGCAACATCGCCGGACACCTGGAGCGCTGGGTGGTCGATCGGCCGCGCGACTGGCGGCCGCTGGTCTATTGCTGGCGCGGCGGCCAGCGCTCCGGCTCGCTCGCCTGGTTCCTGGGGCAGATCGGCTTTCGCACGCAGCAGCTGCAGGGCGGCTACAAGGCCTGGCGCGCGATCGTGCGCGAAGACCTTCAGCAACTGCCACACGGCTTCGACCTGCACGTGCTGTACGGGCGCACCGGCAGCGGCAAGACGCGGCTGCTGCACGCGCTGGCCGCCGCCGGCGCGCAGGTGCTGGATCTGGAAGGCCTGGCGGGGCACCGCGGCTCGGTGCTCGGCGCCCTGCCCGGCCAGCCGCAGCCCAGCCAGAAGCGCTTCGACACGCTGTGCTGGCAGGCGCTGAAGTCCTTCGACGCCACGCGGCCGGTGTTCGTCGAAGGCGAAAGCCGCAAGATCGGCGCCCTGCGCGTGCCCGAGGCGCTGGTTCAGCGCCTGCACGACGCGGCCCGCTGCGTTCGGGTCGATCTCGACGATGCCGCACGCGTGCAGCTGCTGCTGCAAGACTACGGCCACTTTGCCGCCGACGCCGAGGATTTCTGCCGCCGGCTCGACGCGCTGGTCGAGCTGCGCGGCCGCGAGACGGTCAGAGCCTGGCAGGCGCAGGCGCGCGCCGGGCAATGGGCCGAGGTCTTTGCCGCGCTGATGCAAAAGCACTACGACCCGCTCTACGAGCGCGCCTTCCGCCAGGGTTACGCGCGCCTGCACGAGGCCACGCTGCTGCGGCTGCATGACGCCGAAGCCGGCACGCTGCAGGCGGCCGCACGTCAGCTGCTGGAAATGGCCAGCGGTCACAATGTCGATGGCGCCGCCTGCACCGCGGCGTCCGCAGCGCCGCCCAGCCCCTGAAGCCCCGACGATGGCCACGCAAACCGCTCTCGAAGAATCCGACCGCTGCCAGCTGGCCACGATCGACTACCGACGACCGTTGATGTGGCTGGCAGCCGGCTGGCGTGACCTGCTGCGCGCACCGGTGCCGGGCCTGCTGCACGGTCTGGGCGTCACCACCTTCGGCCTGTTGCTGCTGGTGCTGGCGCACCGTCACTTCTGGCTGCTGGCCGGTGCATTCAGCGGTTTCCTGCTGGTCGGGCCGATCGCCGCCACCGGCCTGTATGCGGTCAGCCGCGCCCTGGAAACCGGCCGCAGGCCGACGCTGGACACGGCGCTGGCCGCCTGGCATCCCAGGGATCTCCGGCTGGTGGCCTTCGGCCTGCTGCTGGCCGCCGCCGGCACCTGCTGGGTGCTGACCTCGGCCTCGCTGATCACCGCCTTCTCCCCGCAGCCGATCCGCGACCCGGTGGATTTCCTTCATGTGGTGGTGCTGAACGAGCAGTCCTGGCTGTTCGAAGGCTGGCTGCTGCTGGGCGGCGTGCTGGTGGCGCCGGTCTATGCCTCCAGCGTGGTGGCGATACCGCTGATGATGGAGCGCCGCATCGGGCTGTGGGCCGCCGTGCTGACCAGCTGGCGCGCAGTGATGCTGAGCCCGGGACCGATGGCGCTGTGGGGCGGTCTGCTGATGGCGATCACGCTGATCGGCATGAGCACCGTGCTGCTGGGACTGATCGTCGCCGTGCCGTGGCTGTCGTATGCCAGCTGGCATGCCTACCGCGACCTGGTGCCGCGCACCGATCTGCAGCAGGTGGAGTGATGTTCGGCTACAGCGAAGATCAGATCGCGCAGTTCGGCCTGACCTTCGGGGTCGGCGCCTTCATGCTGTACATGGTGTTCATCATCTTCCAGCTGGCGCGCGAGTCCAAGGCCGGCCGATTCGGCACCTTCGTGCTCTTCCTGGCGCTCGGTTTCGGCTTGGTGGGCTTTGCCGCCAAGGGCCTGATCAAGTTCTTCCTGGCCGGCGTCGGGCAATAAGAAGGGGGCGCCGCAGCGCCCCCTGTCGTGCGGCCTCGCGGCCTCAACCCATGTGCAGGCCGCCGTTGCAGCTGAAGTCGGCGCCGGTGGTGAAGCCGGAATCCTCGCCCGCCAGCCAGGCGACCACCGAGCCGATCTCCTCGGGCGTGCCCAGGCGCTTGACGGGGATGGTGGCGACGATCTTCTCCAGCACCTCGGGCTTGATGGCCCGGACCATGTCGGTGCCGATGTAGCCCGGGCTCACGGTGTTGACCGTCACGCCCTTGCTGGCCACCTCCTGCGCCAAGGCCATCGTGAAGCCGTGCATGCCGGCCTTGGCCGCGGAGTAGTTGGTCTGGCCAGCCTGACCCTTTTCACCGTTGACCGAGGAGATCTGGATGATGCGGCCCCAGCCCTTCTCCACCATGCCCGGCACCACCTGCTTGGTGACGTTGAACATGCTGTTCAGGTTGGTGTCGATGAC
>JBGAII010000219.1:0-5732 GCA_044225625.1 Rubrivivax sp. | reverse complement strand
GCAGCAGGCGATGGCCAACGAGCCGAAGCCGGTGCACGTGCCGCGCCAGCCGCGGCCGCCGAAGGTCCTGGACGACGGCCCGCTGATCCTCGTCGAGACGCGCAAGGACCTGTCGCAGATGAAGCTGCCCTTCGAGCAGCAGTCGTCGCCACAGGCCTGACCGGCCTGAGCGACGGCCAGCGGCCCCGGCCTGGCCTGAGCCGCTGGAACGCATCGGGCCACCGACACGGCCCGAGGCAGCAGCGCCTTGGGCCGGGTTGGTGGCTAGGGCAGGCGTTCCAGCGCGTGCTGGTAGGCCGGCTGGTGCATCAGTTCATCCCAGCTGAGCGGCGGCGCCTGCGGCAGCAGCGCCAGGCGGCGCTGTTCGCTGGCCGGGTCGGGCAGCCAATGGCCGGCCTCAGCCTGCTGCTGCAAACCAGCGAGAAGTTCGTCGACCGCCGCGCTGCCGTCCAGGCTCTGGTTGCACAACAGCACCATGTCGCAACCGGCCTGCAGCGCCAGGGCGGCAGCCTCGGCATAGCTCAGGCTGCCGCCATCGAGATGCCGCGCACCTTCCATGCTGAGGTCGTCGCTGAAGATCGCGCCGTTGAAGCCGAGCTGACCACGCAGGATGTCCTGCAGCCAGCGCGGTGAGAAACCTGCGGGACGATGGTCGACCTTCGGGTAGACCACGTGCGCGGGCATCACGCTGCCCAGGCTGGTGCTGAGCGCGCCGTAGGGCAGCGCGTCATCGGCCAGGATGGCCTTCAGCGAACGCCGGTCCACCGGCACCGCGACATGGCTGTCGGCCTTGACGAAGCCGTGGCCGGGGAAATGTTTGCCGCAGTTGCCCATGCCGGCCAGCAGCAGGCCGTGCATCACGCTCTTGGCCAGCAGCGTGACGACGCGCGGGTCGCGGTGGAAGGCGCGATCGCCGATGACGCCGCTGCCGCCATGGTCCAGGTCGAGCACCGGCGTGAAGCTGAAATCGACGCCGCAGGCCCGCAGTTCGGACGCCAGCACATAGCCACAGGCGGTGGCCGCGTCGGTGGCGGCCAGCGGATCCTTCATCCACAGCTCGCCGAGCACGCGCATCGGCGGCAGGTGCGTGAAGCCATCGCTGCGGAAGCGCTGGACGCGGCCGCCTTCGTGATCCACGCAGATCAGGATGTCGGGACGTTCGCGCTTGACGGCGGCACACAGCTCGACCAGGTGGCGCCGGTCGATCCAATGGCGCGCGAACAGGATCAGGCCACCCGTCAGCGGGTGCTTCAGGCGGCGGCGGTCGTCGCGGCTCAGCGTGGTGCCGGCGATGTCCAGCACGACCGGGGCATGAGCGCTCATCGGGAAGTCTCCTGGGTTTCGACGACGACGAAGGCCGCCGCATAGTCGCTTTCGTCGCTGAGGCTGACGTGCGCCGCCAGCCGCCGCTCGGTAAACCATTCAGCCAGCGCGCCGTTCAGCCGCACGACCGGCTTGCCGCTGGGCGCGTTGAGGATCTCGCAGGCGCGCCAGGTCATCGGCATGTGGATTCCCAGGCCGATGGCCTTGGAGAAGGCCTCCTTGGCGGAGAAGCGCGTCGCCAGATAGCGCAGGCCGCGCTGCGGCGCGCGGGCGCTGCGCGCGCGGTACACCGCCAGCTCGCCGGCTCCGAGCACCTTCTGCGCGAAGCGCTCGCCGCGCCGCGCCAGCGTGGCCTCGATGCGGCGGATGTCGACGATGTCGTTGCCGATGCCGAAGATCATCGTCCGCCGCCGCAGGCCGACTGGATGCAGCGCTGGTACGCACGCACCGTCTCGCTGATGCCGAGCTCGACCGCATCGCCGATCAGCGCATGGCCGATCGACACCTCCTGCACGCCCGGCACGGCGCGCAGGAAGTCGGCCAGGTTGGCGCGGTTCAGGTCGTGCCCGGCATTCAGGCCCAGGCCGGCGGCCAGGGCCGCCTCGGCCGTGCGCGCGTAGGCCTGCAGGCGCTCGGCCTGCGCCGGCGTGCCATGGGCGCGGGCATAACTCTCGGTGTAAAGCTCGACCCGATCGGCGCCGACCGCCCTTGCCAGTGCCATGGCCTCGGGCGACGGGTCCATGAACAGACTGACGCGCACGCCGAGGCCGTGCAGCTCGTCGATGATCGGCCGCAGGCGCGCAGCGTCGACCTGCAGGTCCCAGCCGTGGTCCGAAGTGGCCTGGTCGGTGCTGTCGGGCACCAGCGTGCATTGCTGCGGTCGCCATTGGCGCACCAGCGGCATCAGGTTGTGGAAGGGGTTGCCCTCGATGTTGTACTCGGCCTGCGGCCACTGCTGCAGCAGGGCATGCAGTTCGCCGACGTCGGCATGCCGGATGTGGCGCTCATCGGGCCGCGGGTGCACGGTGATGCCGTCGGCGCCGGCCTGCAGCGCCAGCCTGGCGATGTGCACGACGTTGGGGACGTCCAGCGGCCGCGTGTTGCGCAGCAGCGCGACGCGGTTGACATTGACCGACAGCGCGGTGCGCGCGCCGTGGCCGGCTTCGGGGGCGACGAGGGGGTTCATGGCTTCAGGCATCCAGCAGCCGGCGCACGTCGGCCATCACCTGGCGGGTGCGCAGCATCGGCGAACCCAGATGATATTGAAGCAGCGCGCGCAGCATCTGCCGCAATGCCGGCAGCGCCGGCGCGCAGGCCGCACACAGCGCGTCGATGCTGCCGTGCGCCAGGGCTGCTTCCAGGCCCACCCATTGCGCGCCGGTGAGCGCGGCCTCGTCGGCGCCGGCGGCGGCCATGCCCACTTCGGGCCGCAGCGCGTAGCGGCGCGCTTCCTGCAACGGCTGCAGCGTGAGTGTCTCGCTGTTCAGTTCGGGCAGCAGGCCGGTGTCGCGCAGCAGCAGCAGCTCGAAGGCGCGCAGCGCCGCCTGCGTGCCCGGATCCTCGCCCGCCGCCAGCCGGGGCAGCAGCTGCGCATAGGCGTCGAACAGCCGCGGATGCGGGTCCTGGCGCGCCAGCAGGCGCATCAGCAGTTCGTTCAGGTAGAAGCCGGAAAACAGCGCGTCGCCCTGCGGCAACGTGGCACCGCCCGCCCATTCGGCAGCGCGCAGGTTGAGCACCTCTGCCGCCGGGTCGTCGCTGCCGCGGCCCAGGCTGACGTGCAGCCGCAGGAACGGCAGCAGCACACCGCGCAGTTGCGAGTAGGGCCGCTTGGCGCCCTTGGCAGCCACCGCCAGGCGGCCGCGTTCGCGCGTGAACAGGTCGAGGATCAGGCTGGTCTCGCTCCAGTCGTACTGATGCAGCACGTAGGCTGCGAGCGATTTCACCTCGGGGCCCTGTCCGGCGTGCGCCGGCTCATTCGTAGCCGAAGCTGCGCAGGTGCGCTTCGTCGTCGGCCCAGCCGGAGCGCACCTTGACCCACAGCTCGAGGAAGACCTTGGCGCCCATCAGATGCTCCAGGTCCTGCCGCGCCTCGGTGCCGATGCGCTTCAGCCGTTCGCCACCCTGCCCCACCACCATGCCCTTGTGGGCTTCGCGGTCGACGACGATGGTCGCGGCGATGCGGCGCAGGGCGTTCTCCTCCTCGAACTTGTCGATCACCACGGTGCAGCTGTAGGGCAACTCGTCGCCGGTCAGGCGGAACAGCTTCTCGCGGATGATCTCGCTGGCCAGGAAGCGCTCGCTGCGGTCGGTGAGCGCATCCTCCTCGTGCAGCCACGGGCCTTCGGGCAGGTAGGGCGCGAGGATCTCGAACAGCCGCAGCACGTCCGCCGGCTTGCGGGCCGACATCGGCACGAATTCGGCGAAAGGGTGGCGCTCCTGCATGCTCTTCAGCCAGGGCAGCAGCTCGTTGCGGCGCTTCACCGCGTCGAGCTTGTTGGCCACCAGCAGGGCCGGCTTGCCCGGCGGCAGCAGCGCCAGCACCTTGGCATCGTCCAGGCCGAAACGCCCGGCCTCGACCACGAACAGCACCGCGTCCACGTCGGACAGCGAGGACAGCACGGTGCGGTTCAGCGTGCGGTGCAGCGCGGTGCCGTGCTTCATCTGGAAGCCGGGCGTGTCGACGAAGACGAACTGGGCGTTGCCGACACTGCGGATGCCGGTGATGCGGTGCCGGGTGGTCTGCGCCTTGCGCGAAGTGATGCTGATCTTCTGCCCGACCAGCGCGTTGAGCAGCGTGGACTTGCCGACGTTGGGCCGGCCAACGATGGCCACCAGACCACACCGCCGGGGCGAGGCCTGCGCTGCGGCATCGAGCGGCTGCGGCGGATTCGGCAAGGCCGGTCCGCCAGCCACGGCCTCCTCGGGGACAGCGCCAGCGGCGCCTTGGGTGCGAGTCACGATCGCAACGGGCTGCCGGGCCGGTCGCTGGCCTTCAGCCCTTCGAGCATGCGGCGCGCGGCCTGCTGCTCAGCGGCACGTCGCGAACGGCCTTCGCCGCGTTCGCTCAAGCCCAGCGGGGCGACCAGGCACTCGACCTCGAAGGTCTGCGCGTGCGCCTGACCGCGCGTGGCGACGATACGGTAGGACGGCACGGCGAGGCGACGTGCCTGCAGCCATTCCTGCAGCTCGGTCTTCGGATCCTTGCTCCAGCTGTCGATCTCGGTGCCGTCGATCAGCTCGCCGAAGAGGCGCCGCACCACGTTCTGTGCCGCCTCGAAGCCGCCGTCCAGGAAGGCGGCGCCGACCAGCGCCTCGAACGCGTCGGCCAGAATCGACGCGCGCTGCGCGCCGCCGCCCCGCGCTTCGCCTTCGGACAGACGCAGGACCTGCGGCAGGCCGAGGGTCAGCGCGGCGCGGTGCAAGCTGTCCTCGCGCACCAAATGGGCGCGCACCCGCGTCAGATCACCCTCGTCGGAGCCGGAGAAGCGCTGGTAGAGCAGCGCCGACACCACCGTGTTGAGCACGGCGTCGCCCAGGAACTCAAGACGTTCGTTGTGCGCGAGGCCATAGCTGCGGTGCGTCAGCGCACGCGTCAGCAACGCGGGCTGCGCGAACACATGTCCCAGCCGTTGCTGCAGGGCATCGAGTATGGCGTCGGTCATCGGCCCTTCATTTTGAGGCGCCTTTGTACTTCAACAACAGGTAGACCGGCTCGACGATCGGGATTTCCTTGTCGTACTCGAAACGGATCACGAGCTTGTCGTTCTCCTTCGTCACCTCCAGGTCCTTGCCCGAGATCGACGAGATCGAGTATTCGATCTCCTTCTGCCGGTCGAAGGCTTTGCGCACTTCACCGACGGTCGTCGGCGATTCGGCCGCGACGCGGTTGACGGCACGCTGGATCGTCAGGTATTCGTTGACGGTGGGAAACACCCGCACGGCGATGTAGCCGATGAAGCCCACGATGATGGCCCAGGCCATCAGGCCGATCATGCTCATGCCACGCGGCCTGCGCACGGGCGAAGAAAGGCGTCTGCGGTTCATCTGCACCTCCCGCCGGCCGCCGGATCCCGCATCAGTTGAAGGCTCCGATGCGGCCCAGGTTGCCGAAGTTCATCCACACGAAGAAGGCCTTGCCGACGATGTTCTCGTCCGGCACGAAGCCCCAGAAGCGCGAATCCTGCGAGTTGTCCCGGTTGTCGCCCATCATGAAATAGTGACCGGGCGGCACCTTGCAGACCACGCCTTCGGGGCTATATCGGCAGTTTTCATGCATGGGAAAGGTCTTCTGGTCGCCACCGAAGTAGGCTGGGCGCCTGGGATCGACCAGGATGCGATGTTCTACCGCCCCGAGGCGCTCGCTGAACATCGGCACGTAGCGCATGCTGTCTTCGTCGTAGAACTCGCCC
>JBGAII010000218.1:0-5860 GCA_044225625.1 Rubrivivax sp. | reverse complement strand
ACGAACAAGGACAAGGGCTCGAAGGGCATCTCGGCCTTCATCGTCGAAAAGGACTTTCCCGGCTTCAAGGTGGCGCAGAAGCTGACGAAGATGGGCTTTCGCGGCAGCCCGACCGGCGAGCTGGTGTTCGACGACTGCCGCGTGCCGGCGGCCAACCTGGTCGGCGAAGAAGACCGCGGCGTGCAGGTGGTGATGAGCGGCCTGGACCTGGAGCGCGCGATGGTCGCGCCGCTTTGCCTGGGCATCTGCGAGCGGGCGTTGGAACTGTCGATCGAGTACGCGCGCACGCGTCAGCAGTTCGGCCGGCCGATCGCCAACTTCCAGATGGTGCGCAGCAAGATCGCCGACATGTACGTCTGGACCGAGTCGGCGCGCGTGATGACCTACCAGGCGCTGCGCGCCGCGAACCACCTGGAGATCGGCGGTGGCGGCCGCGGCGAGATCCACAAGATCACCGCCGCGTCGGTGATGTACGCCGCCAACACGATGAACAAGGTGCTGGACGAGGCGGTGCAGATCCACGGCGGCAGCGGCTACATCTGGGAATCCGAGATCAACCGGCTGTACCGCTCGATCAAGCTGCTCGAGATCGGCGCCGGCACGACCGAGGTGCGCAAGATCATCATCAGCGACGAGCTGCTGGGCCGCTGAGTTCGGTCCTTGGGGGGAGCCGCCGGATCGGCGGCGGCTTGAGCGATCATCGGGTCCCCGGGGCTTCGGGTCCCGCTCCCTCGAGTCCATGCCTGCACGTCCTCCCACCGCCGAGCCACCGCCGTCCAGCCTGCTGCCCACGCGTGCCGCGCTGGCCAGCCTGCTCGACAGCGTGGCCGAACCGCTGCTGCTGTTCGACGATCTGGGGCGTCTGAGCTTCTGCAACCGCGAGGCGATGCGCCTGCTCGGTGCCGAGCCGGGCCTGACGGTGCCGCAACTGCAGACCGTGCTCGGCCCCGAGGCCGCCGCCTGGCTGCGCGAGGTGCTGGACGACGGCGACGTCGGTGGCCGCCAGCAACGTGCCGTGCTGACCGGTGGTCAGGCCGCGCAGCTCAGCTGCTGGCGCATCGGCCGCGACCTGGCTTTGCGCGTGCAGCCCGAGCCGGCAGCGGCCGTCGCGCCGAGCGTCGCCGCGCTGCCGTCGATCGGCCCGGGTCCGACGCAGGAGATGCTGCGCATGCTGTGGGCCTCGCCGTTCCCGGCCACGCTGCAGGACGCGCGCTTCCGCCTGGTGGCCGTCAACGATGCCTACGTCGACTTCACCGGCCGGACGCGCGACGCGCTGATCGGCATCGATCCGCTGCGGCTGCAGCCGCTCGAGGACCAGGCCGCGCAGGCCGAGCAGCGGCGCGAGTCGCCGGTGCCGTCCGGTGAGCAGCGGCTGGTCGACGCGGCGGGCCGCGAGCGCTGGTGGCGGGCGCTCGGCTACCAGGTCAGCGCCGAGGACGGCCGCGCGCTGGTCCTGTCGGTGCTGCAGGACTCCACCGCCGAACACGTGGCCCGCGCGCAGGCCGACCGTTCGCTCGACGAGCTGGCGCAGTGGTTCGACCTGAGCCCGACCGGCATGCTGGTGTTCGACGACAGCGGCCTGATCCTGCGCTCGAACCCGGCCTTCGAGGCGCTGGTGGGCCAGGTGCCGGTGCTGCTGAACGACGCTTCGCCCGAACTGCAGACGCTGCTCGCCTGGCGGCAGGGTGCGCCGCGGCCGCAACTGCGGCCGGGCGCGGCGCCGCTGGAGATCCACGTGCTGCTGCCGTTGCCGGACGGCCGCCGCCAGCGGCTGAGCGCGCGCGTGCGCGGCTTCGCCACCGAGCATGGCCAGCAGCGGTTCATGGCCGTGGTCGAAGACCGCAGCGCCGAGGAGGAGCGTGACCTGGCGCAGCTGGAGATCGGCGCGCTGATGGACACCGCCGGCGTCGGCGTCGCCACCTTCGATGGCGCACGCGGCTGGCTGCGGCCGCGTGCCGAACGCCGGCGCAGCGGCGCGGCCCGGTCGGCCGGGCTGCAGTCGATCGCGCGCGACATGGTCGAGCCCGAATCGATGCCCGAATACGAACGCCTGCAGCAGGCGCTGCGCCTGGGCCAGCGCACCGAGGTGCGCTATGCGGTGCGCCATGCCGAGCTCGGCCGGCGCTGGCTGCTGACGCGCGTCGAGCCGGGCGAAGGCGAGACCGGCCGGCGCACGGTGGTCACCGTCGACGTGACCGAGCAGGAAAGCGCGCAGCGCCAGAGCCAGCAGCTGCTGCGCGAGCTGACCACCATCCTCGACGGCACCACCGCCGGCATCGCCTACCTGCGCGGCGCCATGCTGGTGCGCTGCAACCGCCGCTTCGAGGCGATGCTGGGCCTGGCGGCCGGCGCCGCCGCCGGGGCCACGGTGGCCGAGCTGTTCGGCCGCTTTCCCCAGGTGCTGGCGGGGCTGCAGGCCGGCGACAGCTTCGAGTCCGAGCTGGCGCTGACGGCGGCGGACGGTGCGCCGGCCTGGTATTCGCTGTCGGTGCGCCGCGCCGCGCCCGACGTGCCGGAGCACGAAGCGGTGGCCGTGCTGACCGACATCTCGCGCCTGAAGTCGCAGCAGAGCGAGCTGGAGGCGCTGCTGCGCGACCGCGAGCTGATGTTCAGCCTGTCGGACGTCGGCATCGTCTACCTGCGCGGCGGACGCATCGAACGCGCCAACCAGGCGATGGCCGCGCTCACCGGCTATGCCGATTCGGAGCTGGCCGCGCTCGACCCGGCCGAGCTGGCTGCCGATGCCGACGACCACCGCAGCCAGGAGCAGCAGGTGCAGCGCGCGCTGCGCCAGCACGGCCGCTTTCACGGCGAGCAGCCGCTGCGCCGCCGCGACGGCAGCCTGGTCTGGGTGCAGGTGGCGCAGCGCCTGGTCGACGAGGACGATCCGCAGGCCGGCCGCATCTGCTCCTACGTGGACGTCGAGGAGCGGCACCGCGCGCGCGAGGAGCTGCTGCGCCAGGCCGGCCGCACGCGCGCGATCCTCGATTCGGTGCTGGTCGGCATCGTCACCGTCGGCGACGGCGGCATCGAGTGGATGAACCGCTCGGCGCGGCGCATGTTCGCCGGCGACCTGGCCGACTTCGTCGGCGAGCCGATCGCCACCGTGGCGACGCCCGAGCCCGACCATCCGCTGCGCCGCACCGACTACCTGCACACACTGGCCGAGGGCCGTGCGCAGACCTTCGAGTGCCAGCTGAAGGCGCGCGACGGCCGCGAGTTCTGGGTCGTCGGCAATGCGGTGCTGACCGGCGGTGAATCGAGCGGCCGGCAGATCACCTTCGCGCTGCTGGACATCGAGCGGCGGCGCCAGGCCGAGGTCAGCATCGCGCAGGCGCAGGCCTCGCTGCAGCGCATCATCGAGACCGCGCCGCTGGCCATCGCGCTGTTCGACGTGCGCTCGCAGCGCGTGCTGCAGGCCAACCAGATGGCCGCGGCCTTCTTCGGGCGGCCGGTGGACGGGCTGATCGGCGCCCCGCCGACGCAGTGCCTGGAGGCCGAGCCGGCGCAGGCGCTGGCGGACGATCTGCAGGCGGCGGCCGGCTCGAACGAGGTGCTGCGCCGCGAATGGCGGCGGCCGCGGCCGGGCGACGCGCCCGCGTCCGCCGAAGCCGCGCCGCGGCTGTGGGACACGCGCTTCGTCTCGCTGCCCACCAGCGCCGGCGCCCGTTCGCAAGTGCTGCTGGTGGCCAGCGACGTGACCGAGCAGCGGGCCGAGGCCGAAAAGCGCTTCGAAGCCGCGCTGGCGCAGCGCGAGATGCTGGTCAAGGAGGTGCACCACCGCATCAAGAACAACCTGCAGGGCGTGGCCGGGCTGCTGCAGCAGAACGCGGCGCGGCATCCGGAGGTGGCGGCCGTGCTGACCGAATCGGTGAGCCAGGTGCAGGCGATCGCGCAGGTCTACGGCCTGCAGGTCGGCTCCAGCGGGCCGTTGCGCGTGGCCACCATGGTCGAGGCGATCGCGCAGTCGGTGCAGCGCACCTTCGGCCGCACGGTGCAGACGCAGCAGGCCGGCGCCGACGTGCAGGGCCTGCTGCTGCCGGAGGCGGAGTCGATCCCGATCGCGCTGACGCTGAACGAGCTGTTGACCAATGCGGTCAAGCACAGCCCGTCCGGCAGCGAGGTGCAGTGTGAACTGGCGCTGGACGGCGACGCGCTGCGGGTGCGCATCCGCAATGCGGGCCGGCTGCGCGAGGGCTTCAGTCTGGCGCAGTTCCCGGGCGGCGTCTCCGGTCTGGGCCTGGTGCGCGCGCTGCTGCCGCGGCGCAGCGCCCGCTTCACGCTGCAGCAGCAGGGCGATGCGGTGCTGGCCGAGGTGCTGCTTCAGCCGCCGAGCGTGCAGCGCGCCGGTGCCTGAGGCGCCTGCGGCGGCGCTTTTCCGGCCTTTGGCTGCGCTGGATTGCGCGAGAATGCCGCTCCCCGAACCGAGCCGCGACACCGCTTCATGAACGCCAAGGGCAAGATCCTCGTCGTTGACGACGACCGGCTGGTGCTGGCCACGGTGGCGCACGGCCTCGCGCAGGCCGGCTACGAGGTCATCGACGCCGACAACGGCGACGATGCCATCCTGCTGGCGCGGCAGCGCAAGCCCGAACTGGCGCTGCTGGACATCCGCATGGAAGGCAAGAGCGGCTTCGACGTGGCGGAATACCTGCGCGACGCCTGCCACATCCCCTTCATCTTCCTGTCGGCCTTTGCCGATGCCGACACCGTGGCCCAGGTGGCTGCCCTCGGCGCGGTGGGCTACATGGTCAAGCCGCTGGACGTCGGGCAGATCGTGCCGACGGTCGAGGCGGCATTCGAGCGGCTGCGGGCGCAGCAGGCGCAGGCTGCCACCGCGCCCGCCGCCGCGCTGCCGGCCGCCGACGTGGTGTCGCTGGCTGCCGGCGTGCTGATGCACCGCTATTCGCTGTCGCGCGGCGACGCGCTGGCGCGCCTGATGCGCATCGCCGACGCCGCCAACGTGCCGCTGGCCGAGCAGGCCGAGCGCCTGGTCAGCGCCGTCGAGGAACTGGCCCGGCCCGGCGCGCCCTGAGCCGCTCGCGCCTCAGCGCAGCGTGAAGTGGAAGCGGGCGCCCTTGCCGGGCTCCGATTCCGCCCAGATGTCCCCGCCATGGCGTCGCACGATGCGCTTGACCGACGCCAGCCCGACGCCGGTGCCGGGAAAGTCATTGGCGCTGTGCAGGCGCTGGAACACGCCGAACAGGCGGTCGGCATTGCGCATGTCGAAGCCGGCACCGTTGTCCAGCACGTGGAACACCGGACGCCCGCCCTGCGTGTCGCCATAGAAGTGGATGCGCGCCTGCGGGTTGCGGGCGCTGTACTTCCAGGCGTTGCCGAGCAGGTTCTCCAGCACCAGGCGCAGCAGCGTCGGGTCGCCGTCGGCCAGCATGCCCGGCGCGACGTCCACGTCGACCTGACGTTCCGGCGCGCCGCGCTTCAGGTCATCGACCACGAAGCCGGCCAGTTGCGACAGGTTCACCGGCTGGCGCGCCAGCGGCTGTGCCGACAGGTTGGCCAGCGTCAGCAGCGCGTCGATCATGCTGTTCATGCGCGCAGCGGCGGCCAGCACCCGGTCCAGGTGGTCGTTGCCGATGCGGTCCAGCACGCGGCCGTAGTCTTCCTTCAGGATGCGCGCAAAACCCTCGACGACGCGGATCGGCGCGCGCAGGTCGTGGGTCACGGTGTAGCTGAAAGCCGCCTGCTCGCTCAGCTGCTCGGCCGGCTCGCTGGTCTCGACCGCCAGCCGGGGCGCCTCGTCGGTGGGCGTGGCGGCGGCCACCCGCATCGGCCGGGCCGTGCCGATGTAGCCCTCGAACTGGCCCTCGGCGTCGAAGCGCGGCATGCCGCGCAACCGCCA
>JBGAII010000217.1:0-5942 GCA_044225625.1 Rubrivivax sp. | reverse complement strand
GTCTTGCGGTACTTGGCGTACGCCTCCAGTGTCATCAGGCTGGCGGGGGTGATGGTCATGCGGCTCACTCCAGTCCGTAGGCCATGCGCACCAGGCTCAAGGGGTGCGTCACTGCCTTGGCCGGTGTGCCGGCCTCGCGCAAGCCCTGCGCGATGTGATGGCCGGCCATCGGGCAGTCGCTGCCGATGTGGTCGGGCTCGTCGCGGGCCATGGCCTTGAAGACCGGGCGGCCGATCTTCATCGCCACCGGATGCGTGGGCGTCTTCACGCCGTAGGTGCCGGCATGGCCGGAGCAGCGCTCCACCGTATTGAGCTTGACCTCGACCTTCGTGCCGATGAGCTTGAGCATCTCCTCGGTCTTCTTGCCGATGTTCTGCACCCGGCCGTGACAGGGCACGTGGTAGCTGACCTTGCCCAGCGCGGCCTTGAAGTCCAGCTTCAGCAGCCCGTCCTTGTGACGCGCGACGAGGTATTCAAAGGGGTCGAACATCGCCTCCTTCACCGCGGCCGTGTCGGCACACTCGGGGAACATCAGCGGCAGCTCCTGCTTGAACATCAGGGTGCAGCTCGGCACCGCGCTCAGGATCGCGTAGCCCTCCTTCGCATAGCGCGCCAGCACCGGGATGTTGGCCGCCTTGTGCGCCGCCACGGCATCCAGGTCGCCCAGCTCCAGCTTGGGCATGCCGCAGCACTTTTCCTTGTCGACGACGACGTAGGGAATGTCGTTGTGCGCCAGCAGCTTCAGCAGGTCATGGCCGATCCCCGGCTCGTTGTAGTTCACATAGCAGGTGGAGAAGATGGCCACCTTGCCCGGCGTGCGCTCGCCGTTCGTGACCACGCTGGACGGCGACTTCGCCGCGCCCCAGCGGAAGCGCTGCGTGGCCAGCTCCGGCATCCATGCATCGGGGTGCACACCCAGCAGCGAGTCCTCCATGCGCCGTGCGAACTGGGTACGGTTCACCGCATTCACGGTCTGCACGACGATCGGGATGCCGGCGAACTGGCCATGCACGTCGGTGCTGGCCAGGAACTTCTCGCCCGCCTTGACCTCGCCCTTCCTGAACTTGATGGCCTTGGCGCGCAGCATCAGATGCGGGAAGTCCAGGTTCCAGGCATGCGGTGGCGTGTACGGGCACTTGGTCATGTAGCACAGGTCGCACAGATAGCATTGGTCGACCACCTTCCAGTAGTCGGCCTTGGCCACGCCGTGCACCTCGCCGTCGTCGGTGGCGTCCACCAGGTCGAACAGGTTCGGGAAACTCTGGCACAGGCTGACACAGCGCCGGCAGCCATGGCAGATGTCGAACACCCGCTCCATTTCCTTGAAGGCAGCCGCCTCGTCGTAGAAGGCCGGGTCCTTCCAGGCGATCGGGTGCCGGGTCGGTGCTTCGAGATTGCCTTCGCGCATGCGCGCCTCCGCTGCAATTTGCCTGAAACGAACAAGGGGCACGAAGCCCCCTGTTCACGCCGCAGCCGAACGGCCTCAGTCCACCAGCGCGTCGAGCGCCTTCTGGTAGCGGTTGGCATGCGAGCGCTCGGCCTTGGCCAGCGTCTCGAACCAGTCGGCGACTTCGTCGAAGCCTTCGTCGCGCGCTGTCTTGGCCATGCCCGGATACATGTCGGTGTACTCGTGCGTCTCACCGGCGACGGCGGCCGCCAGGTTCTGGCGGCTGTTGCCGATGGGCAGGCCCGTGGCCGGGTCGCCGACGGCCTCGAGGAACTCCAGGTGGCCATGCGCATGGCCAGTCTCGCCCTCGGCAGTGGAACGGAACAGCGCAGCCACGTCGTTCTGGCCTTCGACGTCGGCCTTGTTCGCGAAGTACAGGTAGCGACGGTTGGCCTGGGACTCACCCGCGAAGGCGTCCTTCAGGTTCTGCTCGGTCTTCGATCCTTTCAAGCCCATCTCACACTCCTGGTTGGTGAACGGTCGGTCCATCGCCGGGCGATGGATGTCTGCACGGTAGCAAATGCCGGCGGGCCGCGCCAATACAGCGCGTCAATGCGGCCCATAGAGAACGACGATGCTGCAGGTGCACAAAGCCGCCGTCAGCGCAGGCCCAGCAGGCGCAGCGCCAGATCGTGCAGCCGCCCGGCCGGGTCGATCAGGCTCTCGAGCACGTCGAAGTGGTTGCGGCCGGGCAGCGTCTCGCACACCGGCACCGCCGTGGGGCCCCAGACATCGCGTATCAGCTGGTTCTGGCGCAGGAACTCTTCGCTCTCGGCGGCGCCCACCACCGCGTAGAGCTTGCCCTTGGGCCGTGGGAAGAAGGCCGGGCTCAGGCGACGCACCGACGTCGGCGTGAGCTTCAGGTCCGCCTGCAGGAAGGGCGTGTGGCGCAACGGCTCCAGGTCGAACAGACCGGAGATCGACATCGCCCCGCCGACCAGCTGGGCCGGCAGCGACTCGTCCACCTGCTTCCAGCGGCAGCTCAGCATCATGGCCGCCAGGTGCCCGCCCGCCGAATGCCCCACCACCGCGATGCGCTGCGGATCGCCGCCGTATTGCGCCACGTTCTGCCACAGCCACTGCAGTGCACGCACCATCTGCCAGGGGATGTCTTCGATGCTGACCGCCGGGCACAGCGCATAGTTCGGCACCGCCACCAGCGCTCCTGCCTGCGTGAAGGCCGGCGCCACGAAGGAGAAGTCGCGCTTGTCGAGCGCACGCCAGTAGCCGCCGTGCAGGTAGACCAGCACCGGCGCGCCGGCACGTGCCGGAAGGAACAGATCCAGCGTTTCCGAAGGTCCGGCCCCATAGGGCAGGTCGAGCCGGCTTTCGACCTGGGCGCGGGCCAGCGCCGACGCCTCGGGCCAACGCGCCAGATGCCGCGCATGGTCGGCCACGCGGGCGCGGTTGTCGTACTGCGCGTTCAGGCCGTCAGCGTCGTAGCGGGGCATGGAGGGGTCCTTTCCTCGGTGAACAGGTTGGGCAACGGATGCTAGAATTCTCGCTGGTTCGGGGGCGTAGCTCAGCTGGGAGAGCGTCGCGTTCGCAATGCGAAGGTCAGGAGTTCGATCCTCCTCGTCTCCACCAAGAAACTATAGGGGCCCGCCTGTGAGCGGGCCCTGCCCTTTTGGGGACGCCGTGAAGCCCGCTGACCAGCCCGGCCGATGGCGATGCCGCGAGCCACGCGGCGGCCGCGACGCCGAGCACGCCTGCGCTGGCCGGTCGGGTCCGGGGCCTGCTTAGAATCCGCCCCCTTTCGCCGTCGGAACCCATGTTCAAGAACGCCCTCGTCTACCACATCGAACTGTGGGAGCCGCCCACGCAAGCCGACATCGAACGGCGCCTGGCCGGCGCGCGTTTCGCCGCCTGCAGCCCGAGCCAGCCCGAATCCTCCGGCTGGGTCGAGCCACGCGGCCAGAAGCACGGCGCGCTGATCGAAAGCGTCGCCGGTCAGCTGGTGCTGATGCTGTGCAGCGAGACGAAGCCCGTGCCGGGCAGCGTGGTCAAGGAGCAGCTGGCAGCGCGGCTCGACAAGATCGAGGCCGACACGGGCCGTCGTCCCAAGGGCAAGGCCGCCCGCGAGATCAAGGACGAAATCGTGCACGATCTGCTGCCGCGCGCCTTCCCCAAGCGATCGACGACACTGGTCTGGATCGACCTGAAGGCCCGCCGCGTGCTGATCGGCGCGTCCAGTGCCAGGAAGGCCGACGCGGCCGTTACCCAGCTTGTCGAACTGTTCGGTGGGCTGCGCCTGGCGCCGCTGCAGACTGCCTCGTCGCCCGCCATGGCGATGGCGTCCTGGCTCAGCGAAAAGCAGGCACCCGCGCCCTTCAGCGTCGATCGCGAATGCGAGCTGAAACAGCCCGACAGCGAGAAGGCCTCGGTGCGCTACGCACGCCACACGCTGGAGCTGGACGAGGTGGCCGAACACATCAGGCAGGGCAAGCTGCCCACGCAGCTGTCGATGACCTGGAACGGCCGCGTGTCCTTCGTCCTCACCGATGCGCTGGCGCTGAAGAGGATCAAGCTGCTGGACGTGGTGCTCGAAGGCCGCAGTGCCGACGACAAGGCCGACGACGGCTTCGACGCCGATGTCGCGATCACCACGGGTGAGCTGCAGCAACTGCTGCCCGACCTGATCGCCGCACTCGGCGGACCGCTGGACGACGAATCGCCCGCCATGCCCTCGCCGCAGCGATAGCCGCTCCGGCGCAAGGCGCGCTCTGCGGCGTTCGCCACCGCGCCGCCGTGTAGCGCCGCAGACCTGCCTTCGCGCCCGTCGGGGGCGGCGGGTGAACACGCCGAAGTGCAGCGACCGCCGGATCACCCGCAGGACGCCGCGCAGTCCGTCCGCAGCCATCGTCTGCCCGCGGCAGCCGGTGGTCATGGCGATCACGGATCACGACCGCCGCTCGCGGCACCGATCGCCGCCGACGCAGCCTGCCCACCGCCACACCCCCGTTGAAGCCACGGCCCGACGCCGCCGCGAAGGGCTCGCGCCGCCGGCCCGCATGCGCGTATGATTCGCTCTTACAGCACATCACATTAACATGTCACGCACATGGAACTGAAGACCGCCCGACTCACGCTGCTGATCGATCCGGCCAAGAAGGCCGCCTTCGAGGCGCTGTGCGCGCAGCAGGACCTGACGCCCTCGCAAGTGGTCCGCCAGTTGATTCGCGAGTACCTGGCGCGCCACGAAGTCAGCTACGTGCCCAGCGGCAGCGCAGTGCAGCCGAAGAGCGCCGCCCGCAACAGCCGGCGCTGAGGCCGCGATGCAGCTGCACCGTTTCCATCCGCGCCTGCTGGACGCGCTGAAAGGCTACGA
This sequence comes from Rubrivivax sp., assembly GCA_044225625.1. Taxonomy (GTDB): domain Bacteria; phylum Pseudomonadota; class Gammaproteobacteria; order Burkholderiales; family Burkholderiaceae_C; genus Rubrivivax. The sequence continues at coordinate 1,167 of JBGAII010000217.1, read as the reverse complement.
CGCAGCCCGCCTGGGCCGCGACGTCGGCGCGGGGCTCACCGTCGGCATCGTCGCGCTGCCGCTGGCCATGGCCTTTGCCATCGCGTCGGGCGTCAAGCCGGAGGCCGGCATCTTCACCGCCATCATTGCCGGCTTCCTGATCAGCGCGCTGGGCGGCTCCAACGTGCAGATCGGCGGGCCGGCCGGCGCCTTCATCGTCATCGTCTACGGCATCGTCGAACGCTACGGCCTGGCGAACCTGCTGATCGCCACCTCGCTGGCCGGCGTGCTGCTGTTCGTGATGGGGCTGCTGAAGCTGGGCGCGCTGGTGCGCTACGTGCCGGTGCCCATCATCATCGGCTTCACCAACGGCATCGCGGTGCTGATCGGGCTGTCGCAGCTGAAGGACCTGTTCGGGCTGCGCATCGACAAGATGCCGTCCGACTTCTTTGCGCAGCTCCAGGCGCTGTGGTCGCATGCGGCCAGCGTCAACCTCGCGGCGCTGGCCATCGGCGCCGCCTGCCTGGCGCTGGTGGTGCTGTGGCCCAAGTCCTACACCATGCCGCAGCATCCCACCGGTCTGTGGGGCAGGCTGCGGCGCCTGAGCGCGCACCTGCCGGGCACGATCATCGCGCTGGTGCTGGCCACCGCCGCCACCGCGCTGCTGCACCTGCCGGTGGAGACCATCGGTTCGCGCTTCGGCGGCATCCCGCAGTCGCTGCCGGCCTTCGCGCTGCCCGAGCTCAGCTGGAGCACCGCCAAGCAGCTGCTGATCCCGACGCTGACGATCGCGATGCTCGGCGCCATCGAGTCGCTGCTGTGCGCGCGTGTCGCCGACAACGCCACCGACTTTCCGCGCCATGATCCCAACCAGGAGCTGATGGCCCAGGGCGTGGCCAACTTCGTGACGCCCTTCTTCGGCGGCATCCCGGCCACCGGCACCATCGCGCGCACGATCACCAACGTGCGTGCCGGCGCGGCCTCGCCGGTGGCCGGCATCGTGCATGCGCTGACGCTGCTGGCGATCGTGCTGCTGGCCGCGCCGCTGGCGGTGCACGTGCCGCTGGCGGCGCTGGCCGGCATCCTGATGTTCGTCGCCTGGAACATGGGCGAATGGCACGAGTTCGCACGCCTGCGGCACTTCAGCACCCAATACCGCACCATCCTCGTCGGCACCTTCGTGCTGAC
>JBGAII010000009.1:0-53128 GCA_044225625.1 Rubrivivax sp. | reverse complement strand
GTCGTCGGCGCCGGTACGACGGCGTTCTGGCACTATCGGCGGGCTCGCTCGCCGCGCTCGGCGCCCGTGGAGTCCAACCGCGACGCCAACCTGGACATCGGCCAGACGCTGCAGGTACGCACCTGGGACGCGCAAGGCAGCGCGCGCGTCAGCTATCGCGGCAGCGACTGGAGCGTGCAGTACCAGGGGGCCGGCGAGCCGGCCCCCGGGCCGCATGTGATCGTCGCCGTGCGCGGCAACCGACTGTTCGTCGCACCGCCGAGTGCCTGACCGGCACCCCATCTGCCAAAGGAACGCATCGCATGGAAGTGGCCGTCGTCTTCCTCATCATCGCCATCGTCTTCGTCTGGCAGACCTTCAAGATCGTGCCGCAGCAGAATGCCTGGGTGGTGGAGCGCCTGGGCAAGTTCGACCGTGTGCTGACGCCAGGCCTGAAGTTCCTGATTCCGTTCATCGAACGCGTCTCCTACCGGCACTCGCTGAAGGAGGTGCCGCTGGACGTGCCCAGCCAGGTCTGCATCACCAAGGACAACACCCAGCTGCAGGTCGACGGCATCCTGTATTTCCAGGTCACCGACCCGATGCGCGCCAGCTACGGCTCCAGCAACTACATCGTCGCCATCACGCAGCTGGCGCAGACCACGCTGCGCAGCGTGATCGGCAAGATGTTACTGGACAAGACCTTCGAGGATCGCGACATGATAAACGCCGCGGTCGTGGCGGCGCTCGACGAGGCGGCGCTGAACTGGGGCGTCAAGGTGCTGCGCTACGAGATCAAGGATCTGGACGCCGCGCGGCCGAGATCCTGCGCAGCATGCAGGCGCAGATCACCGCCGAACGCGAGAAGCGCGCGCTGATCGCCGCCTCCGAGGGCCGCAAGCAGGAGCAGATCAACATCGCCACCGGCGAGCGCGAGGCCTTCATCGCCCGCTCGGAAGGCCAGCGTCAGGCCGAGATCAATAACGCGCAGGGCGAAGCCGCAGCGATCATCGCGGTCGCGGACGCCACCGCCGACGCGATCCGCAAGGTGGCCGAGGCCATCCGCTCGCCCGGTGGCGAACAGGCGGTGCAGCTGAAGGTGGCCGAGAAGGCCGTCGAGGCCTATGCGCAGCTGGCACAGAAGAACAACACGATGATCGTGCCGGGCAACATGACCGAAGTCTCGGCCCTGATCGCCACCGCAATGGCGCTGGTCAAACCCGGACCCGCGGCGCGCTGACATGAAGGCGGCGCGCAACGTACTCGGCACGCCGCTGCGGCCCTGCTCCTTCGACCCGCTGACGGGCTGGTACCGCGACGGCTGCTGCCACACCGACGCGCAGGACGCCGGCAGCCACGTGGTCTGCGCGCGCATGACGCCGGCCTTCCTGAACCAGCAGCTGGGCGCGGCAACGACCTGATCACGCCGCGTCCGCAGGCGCTTTCCGGCCTGAAGCCGGGAGACCGATGGTGCGTCTGTGCGCTGCGCTGGCGCGAGGCCTACGAAGCGGGCTATGCGCCGCCGGTGGTGCTGGAAAGCACGCACGAGCGCGCTTTGGAATACGTGCTGATGGACTGGCTGCGCAAGTCCGCCGCCGCGCCTGCCGGCCCGGCCTGAGCGCGCGACTAGAATCCTGCCCTTCCCCGCGCGGAGGGATGGATGAGTGGTTTAAGTCGCACGCCTGGAAAGCGTGTGTGGGTTAACAGCCCACCGCGGGTTCGAATCCCGCTCCCTCCGCCAGATGTACAGCAAACACGGGCCTCTCGGGCCCGTTTTGTTTTCTTGCCCGTGCCCTTTCCCGCCACCGACCCGACGCCGAAACACGCCTGTCATCCCCTCTCGACAACATAGGGGGGCACCGCGCCTGCGGAACACGAATTGCATCGTCGGCAGGCATGCTGTGACAAAGCACCATCGGCGAGCCGGCGTGTCGGCAGCCGACGACGTCAGGGAGGACGAGCCATGGCGAGATTGTTGACGCGGGGGTCGCTGGCCACGTGCATCGCGATGGCCGGCACGTTGTGCTGGGCAGCCGAGCCGGCGCCGCCGCCCGCGCCCCGCACCAATTCGGACTGCAACGCCTTCGCGTACCGCAGTCTGGCGTCCATCCACCGTGAGTTCAACCAGTCGAGGGCGCAGTGCGAGCAGCACCAGGCCGCTGGCGGCCCGTCGCTCGCACAGTGCTATCGCGAAGCCGCCGAGCTCAGAGCGTCGCGCGAGGTCGCGCTCAACCGCGAGCGCTCGGCATGCCACGACACGGTAGCGAGCCTTCGCAGGCTGTAGCACTGCCGGGCGCGAGCGTCTGCATCCCTCGGTAACGGGGGAAGACAAGCGCCGCCGCGCGGTCCACACTCGTGGCATGGAGACACCGCACACGCACTGCCAACGCCTGGCCGCAGCCTTCTCGGCCACGGTGAGCCGCGTGCGGCGCCGGGGGTGGGTATTGACGCCGCTGGCGCTGGTGCTGGCCGGTGTGCTGCCATGGCCCACGTCGGCACCACCGGCGGCAGCGCAGGCCGCCGCAGCATCGGCCCCGGCGATGCCCGGTGCCGAGACCCTCGCCCAGTGCGAGCGGGCGGTGCGGCAGGCGCTGCAGCCGGGCAACGGCGCCGTCGCCGACCTGCGGCTGACGCTGGCGCCCACCGCGGCACGAGGCGCGGGCCAGGACGGCGTCGTGGCGTGGCAAGGCGCCGGCCAGTGGCGCGACGGCAGCGCACTGCGCCAGTTCAAATTCAGCTGCAGCATCGACTCGAACAGCACCGACGCGGTGGGCGTGGTGATCCGTCAGGCCACGCCGCCGGCGACCGCGGCACCGCCGCTGCAGGAGCCCGACCTCAGCCATCTGTCGCCAGCCGCCTGTGAATCCAGCGCGGCCCTGGCGCTAAAGGAACGCTGGCCGCGTGTATCGCAGATCAGCTTCGACGCCAGCACCCGCAGCCTGACACAGCACAGCGCCTCCCGTGCCGAGTTGCATGGCCAGGGCCGGGCCCAGCCCGCGCCGGATTCGCCGGTGCTGGTGCATTTCGGTTTCGACTGCACGCTCGACCCGCGCGACGGGCGCGTCGTCGGCATGCGCGTCGGCGGCTGAGCGCCAGACAGGCGGCAAGCCGCGGCACGGCGGTCGTCGGCACCGCGAGAACGGGCCCGTCGGCGTTCAGGCCTGGTCCTGCACCAGCACGTCCAGCACCAGCCGCAGCGTCGGCCGGCCGCCGTTCACCGTCCACAGCCGCTGGGCGACGACGAACAGGCCGTGCGTTCCCGGCAACTGAAGCAGGTCACCGGGCACCGCCAGATGGGCGCGCGCCATGAAACCCGCAGGCACGCGCGGTTCCGTGTCCTCCAGATCCAAAGCCAATCGGGCGACGTCGCTGAAGGCGAACTCGACGTGGACGCCGGCGTCTGCGTGCATGCATGCGCAACCCCAGGGCACGCCAGGGCCCTGCGGCCCGCATGCTGCCATCGGCCGCAGCGGGCCGCATCCCGGGTTCGCGGGGGCCGCGGGTCAGTCGACGGCGCGGCGCAGCGCAACGCGCCGCGCCACGAGCGCCTGCTCGTACAGCGACAGATACTGGCGCGCCGGACCTTCCCAGGACAGGTTCTCGCTCATACCGACGCGCACCAGCCCAACCAGGCGTCGCGCTGGCGGTACAGCGCGACCGCGCGCGTCAGGGCATCGCGCAGCGCGGTCAGGCTGGGCGGCATCGAAGACGAAGCCGTTGCCGGCACGATCCACCGCGGCTGCATCGTGCACCGTGTCGGCCAGTCCGCCGACGCGGCGCACCACGGCACGGTGCCATAGCGCAGGCCGTACATCTGCGTCAGCCCGCAGGGCTCGAAGCGCGACGGCACCAGAATCATGTCGGCACCGGCCACCAGCCGGTGCGCGCCGTTCTCGTCGTAGCCGAGCAGCACACCGACGCGGCCGGGGTGCGCCGCGGCGGCCATGCGGAACGCGGCTTCGAGCGCGCTGTCGCCTGTGCCCTGCACCACCAGTTGCCCGCCCATGCTCAGGATCTCGGGCAACACCGACAGCACCAGGTCCAGGCCCTTCTGCGACGTGAGCCGCGACACCACGCCGAGCAGCGGCGTGCCGGGCTCGACGCCCAGGCCGAACTGGGCCTGCAGCGCCGCCTTGCATGCCGCCTTGCCGGCCAGCTGGTCGGCACTGTAGCGCTGCGCCAGCGCCGCGTCGGCGGCCGGGTTCCACACCACGGTGTCGATGCCGTTGAGGATGCCGGACACGTCGACGCCGCGGCCGCGGATCACGCCTTCCAGGCCGACGCCGAACTCCGGCGTGGCGATCTCCCGTGCGTAGCTCGGGCTGACGGTCGTCACGCGGTCGGCGAACTTCAGCCCGGCCTTCATGAACGACAGCTGGCCATGAAACTCCAGCGCGGCCGGCGACATGTAGCGCGACGACAGCCCGAGCAGCGCCCAGTCATCGTGCGGGAACAGGCCCTGATAGGCCAGGTTGTGCACGGTGAAGATCGAAGCGGCCGTGCCCGCCGGGTGCGCGTGCAGGTAGGCGCAACTCATGGCTGCGTGCCAATCGTGCGCGTGCACGATCTCCGGCGCCCATTCCGGATCGAGATCCCCCTGCGCCAGCTGTGCGGCCACCCAGCCGAGCAGGCCGAAACGCTGCAGGTTGTCGGCCCATTCATTGCCATGGCGGTCCTGGTACGGTCCACCACCGCGCCGGTACAGGAATGGCGCATCGATCACGTAGACCGGCAGCTGGCTGTAGGGCATCTGCGCACGCAGCAGCGTGACACGCGCCGCGCCCAGCACCGGCCCGACCTGGCACACCCGCCTGGCATGCAGCACCGCATCGATGATGCCGGGCATGCCCGGCAGCAGCAGCCGCACGTCGGCACCCTGTGAACGCAGCGCCTGCGGCAACGCGCCCATCACGTCGGCCAGCCCGCCGGTCTTGATCAGCGGGTAGACCTCGGCACCGACCTGCAGGACCTTCAGGGTCGCGCCGGTCATTTCAAGGCGTCGAGCATGGCCTGCGTGACCAGCGTGACCCCGGCATCCGTGCGATAGAAGCGGCGCGCGTCCTCGGCCGGATCCTCGCCGATGACGATACCGTCGGGCAGCACGCAGCCGCGGTCGACGATGACCCGGTTCAGGCGCACTCCGCGGCCCACCTCCACCAGCGGCAGCAGCACCGACCAGTTGACCACCGAGTAGGAATGCACGCGCACGCTGGAGAACAGCACGGTGCGGAACACGCGGCCCGAGATGATGCAGCCGCCGGAGGTCAGCGACTCGATGGCCATGCCGCGGCGGTCGTCCTGGTTGTGCACGAACTTGGCCGGCGGCAGCTGTGGCTGATCGGTGATGATCGGCCACTGCGTGTCGTCCATGTTCAGCAGCGGGTCGGTGGCCGTCAGGTCGATGTTGGCGTCCCAGTACGCGTCGATCGTGCCGACGTCGCGCCAGTACGGCTCCTGTCCCGGCTTGGTGCCGACGCAGCTCATCGCGAACGGATGGGCCAGCGCATTGCCCTCGCGCACGGCGCGCGGAATGATGTCCTTGCCGAAATCGTGGCTGGAGTTCGGGTCCTCCATGTCGCGCTTCAGCTCGCGGTACAGGAAGTCGGCATCGAAGATGTAGATGCCCATGCTGGCCAGCGAACGGTCGGGCCGGCCCGGCATCGGCGGCGGGTCGACCGGCTTCTCGACGAAGTCGATGATGTTGCGCTTGTCGTCGACCGCCATCACGCCGAAGGCGCTGGCCTCGCTGCGCGGCACCTCGATGCAGGCCACCGTGCAGGGCCGCCCCTGCGTCGCATGGTCGGCCAGCATCAGCGCGTAGTTCATCTTGTAGACGTGGTCGCCGGCCAGCACCACCACGTATTCGGCGCGATAGCCGTCGAGGATGTCCTGGTTCTGCGACACCGCGTCGGCCGTGCCGCGGTACCAGCTTTCTTCGTCCATGCGCTGCTGCGCGGGCAGCAGGTCGACGAACTCGTTCATCTCGGTCTTCATGAAGGCCCAGCCGCGCTGCAGGTGGCGCAGCAGGCTGTGGCTCTTGTACTGCGTGATCACGCCAATGCGGCGGATGCCGGAGTTCAGGCAGTTGGACAGCGCGAAGTCGATGATGCGGAACTTGCCGCCGAAATACACCGCCGGCTTGGCACGGCTGTCGGTCAGGTTGTGCAGCCGGCTGCCGCGGCCGCCGGCCAGCACCAGCGCCACCGCGCGCTTGGGCAGGTCGAGTGTTTGCGCAAGGTAGTTCGAGTTCATCGGCCGTGCATCCTTGTCTCGCGCCAGCGTCTCCCCGGGGCGCTGGCGACCATTATGTGGGCGGTCCGCCAATCCGCCACATCCGCGGGGCCCGCGGAGGCGTCGGGCCCGCCGCGCGCGGGCGATACTGGCGGCGCGGCTAGCATCGCTGCCTGACACGCCGACCGACCATGAACTTTCGCGACCTGAATTCCCTGGACACCCAACTGGAACGGCAACTGCTGGACCATGTCGGCGTCGAGCCGGGCGACGCCTCGCCAGCCGACCTGATGGTCGCGGTGGCCCAACTGGCGCGGCAGGAGCTCTCGCAACGCTGGGTGAGCACGCAGGCGGCCGAGCGCGGCAGCCGCCGCGTCTACTACCTGTCGATGGAATTCCTGATCGGCCGCACGCTGGGCAACGCACTGGCGGCGCTGGACCTGCACGGCCCGGCGGCAGCGGCGCTGGCGGCACAGGCACAGCGGCTCGAGGACGTGGAACAGCACGAGGCCGACGCGGCACTGGGCAACGGCGGCCTGGGCCGGCTGGCGGCCTGCTTCCTGGATTCGATGGCCACGCTCGACCTGCCCTCCTTCGGCTATGGCATCCGCTACGAGTACGGCATGTTCGCCCAGGCCATCGTCGACGGCCGCCAGGTGGAGCGTCCCGACCCCTGGCTCAGCGACGGTTCGCCCTGGGAGTTCCCGCGCCGCGGCGTGCACTTCCCGGTGCGCTTCGGCGGCTACGTGGAGCATGGCAGCGGCACGGCGCGCTGGGTGCCGGCCGCCGCCATCGACGCCAAGGCCTACGACATGGTGGTGCCGGGCCATGGCACGCCGCACGTCAGCACGCTGCGGCTGTGGCGCGCCGCGGCGCCGGAATACATCGACCTGCATGCCTTCAACAGCGGCGACTATGCCCGCGCCGCCGAGGTGAAGAACGAGTTCGAGAACATTTCCTGGGTGCTGTACCCGAACGACAGCACGCCGGCCGGGCGCGAGCTGCGGCTGCGCCAGGAGTACTTCTTCACCAGCGCGTCGATCCAGGACATCGTCGCCCGCCACCTGCAGGAATACGGCACGCTGCACAACCTGGCCGACAAGGCGGCGATCCACCTGAACGACACCCATCCGGCCATCGGCGTGGCCGAGCTGATGCGCGTGCTGTGCGACGAACATGCGATGCCGTGGTCGGCCGCCTGGGCCCAGACGCAGCAGGTCTTCAGCTACACCAACCACACGCTGATGCCCGAGGCGCTGGAAACCTGGTCGGTCGGCCTGATGCAGCATGTGCTGCCACGGCACCTGGAGATCATCCTGCGCATCAACCAGGAGTTGCTGGACTATGCCGCCGCGCAGCGTCCGGGCGACGTCGCCCTGCTGCAGCGCCTGTCGCTGATCGACGAGACCGGCGAGCGCCGCGTGCGCATGGCGCACCTGAGCGTGGTCGGCAGCCACAAGGTCAACGGCGTGTCGGCGCTGCACTCGGAGCTGCTGGTCAAGACCATCTTCGCCGACTTTGCCAGCCTGTGGCCCGAGCGCTTCACCAACATGACCAACGGCGTCACGCCGCGGCGCTGGCTGGCGCATTCGAACCCCGGCTTCGCCAAGCTGATCGACCAGCACATCGGCAGTGCCTGGCGACTCGACCTGGACCAGTTGCAGCGCCTGAAACCGCTGGCGGAGGACCCCGCGTTCCGCCGCGACTTCCTGGCCGTGAAGCTGGCCAACAAGCGGCGGCTGGCCGCCTACATCCAGCACAGCGTGGGCGTGCGCATCGATCCGCACAGCCTTTTCGACGTGCAGGCCAAACGCATCCACGAATACAAGCGCCAGCTGCTGAACCTGCTGCACGTGGTGACCCGCTACCAGCAGATCCTGGCCGATCCGCAGCGCGACTGGGTGCCGCGTGCCGTGATCTTCGCCGGCAAGGCGGCCTCGGGCTACCACATGGCCAAGCAGATCATCCGGCTGATCCACGACGTCGGCCAGGTGGTGAACCGCGACGTGCGCGTCGGCGACCGGCTGAAGGTGGTGTTCGTGCCGAACTACGGCGTGTCGGTGGCCGAGGTCATCATGCCCGCCGCCAACCTGTCGGAGCAGATCTCGACCGCCGGCACCGAGGCCTCGGGCACCGGCAACATGAAGCTGGCGCTGAACGGTGCGCTGACCATCGGCACCGACGACGGCGCCAACATCGAGATCCGGCAGTGCGTCGGCGACGACAACATCTTCGTCTTCGGCCACAGCGCACAGGAGGTTGCGGCGCTGCGCGCCGGCGGCTACCAGCCGACGCGCCTGCACGACGAGGATCCGCGCCTGCAGGCCGTGCTGCAGGCCATCGGCGGCGGCACCTTTTCCCCCGACGAGCCGGCGCGCTACCGCGGCGTGGTCGACGCGCTGCTGTGGGGCGGCGACCACTACCAGCTGCTCGCCGACTACGACGCCTATCTTCAGGCGCAGGCCCGCGTCGACGCGCTGTACCGTGACCCGCAGGCCTGGGCGCGTGCCGCGATACTGAACGTCGCGGGCATGGGCATGTTCTCGTCGGACCGCACGATTCGTGAGTACGCGCGCGAAATCTGGCGACTTCAGCCGCGCACCGGCCAGGCAGGCTGAGCACCGCCATGCTCCTGGCTGCCGACGTCGAGCGCATCTGCCAGGGCCTGCACGGCGATGCCTTTGCCGTGCTCGGGCCACACGCGCAAGCCGATGGCAGCGTCTGGCTTGCCGCCTTTCAGCCCGGCGCCGCTGAAGTTGCCGCACTCGCGACCGATGGCACGCTGCTGGCCACTCTGCAGCAACGCGACCCGGCCGGCCTGTTCGAAGGCGCGCTGCCGGCCATGCAACCCTACCGGCTGCAGGTGCGCTGGCAGGACGGGAACGCGTCGTCGCTCGACGACCCCTACCGCTTCGGCCCGGTGCTCGGCGAGATGGACGCCTGGCTGCTGGGCGAAGGCTCGCACCTGCGGCCCTTCGAAATCCTCGGAGCCCAGCCGCGCACGCACGAGGGCGTCGACGGCTGCAGCTTCGCCGTCTGGGCACCGAACGCCGCGCGCGTCAGCGTGGTGGGCGACTTCAACCACTGGGACGGACGCCGGCATCCCATGCGCCTGCGCCGTGAATGCGGCGTATGGGAGATCTTCCTGCCCGGTGTGGCTGCCGGGGCGCGCTACAAGTTCGAGCTGCTGGCCGGCGACGGCCAGTTGCTGCCGCAGAAGGTGGATCCCTACGCCCGGCAGGCGGAGCTGCGGCCGGCCACGGCCAGCGTCGTGGCGGCGCTGCCGCCGCGGCAACCCGCATCGGACGCACGCGAACGCGCCAATGCGCTGGATGCGCCAATGAGCATCTACGAGGTGCACCTCGGCTCCTGGCGGCGCAAGCCGGAAGACGGCAACCGCTGGCTCGATTGGGACGAACTGGCGGACGAGCTGGTGTCCTATGCGGCGTACATGGGCTTCACCCACCTGGAACTGCTGCCGATCACCGAGCACCCCTTCGACGGATCCTGGGGCTACCAGACGCTCGGCCTGTACGCGCCCACCGCGCGCTTCGGCGAGCCCGCGGGGCTGGCGCGGCTGATCGGGCGCGCGCATGCCGCCGGCATCGGCGTGCTGCTCGACTGGGTGCCGGCGCATTTCCCCACCGACGCGCATGGCCTGGCGCGCTTCGACGGCAGTGCGCTCTACGAATACGCCGACCCGCGCGAAGGCTTCCACAACGACTGGAACACGCTGATCTACAACTTCGGCCGCACCGAAGTGCAGAACTTCCTGGTCGGCAGCGCGCTGTACTGGCTGGAGCGCTACGGCGCCGACGGTCTGCGCATCGACGCGGTGGCCTCGATGCTGTACCGCGACTACAGCCGCAAGCCGGGCGAGTGGGTGCCCAACCAGTACGGCGGCCGCGAGAACCTGGAGGCGATCGCCTTCCTGAAGCGTGTCAACGAAGTGGCAGGCACGCAACGTGCTGAGGCCGTGACGCTGGCCGAGGAATCGACCGCCTTCCCGGCGGTGTCGCGCCCCACCTATGCCGGCGGACTGGGCTTTCACTACAAGTGGAACATGGGCTGGATGCACGACACGTTGAAGTACATGGCTCGCGACCCGGCGCACCGGCGCTTCCATCACGGCGAGCTGAGCTTCGGGCTGATGTACGCCTTCAACGAGAACTTCGTGCTGCCGCTGTCGCACGACGAGGTGGTGCACGGCAAGGGCTCGATGCTGAACAAGATGTCCGGCGACCGTTGGCAGAAGTTCGCCAACCTGCGCGCCTACTACGGCTTCATGTTCGGCCACCCGGGCAAGAAGCTGCTGTTCATGGGCAACGAGTTCGCGCAGGAGCGCGAGTGGAATCACGACGCCAGCCTGGACTGGCACCTGACGGCCGACCCGCTGCACGGCGGTGTGCAGTCGCTGGTGCGCGACCTGAACCGGCTGCACCGCGACTGCCCGGCGCTGCACCAGCGTGACTTCACGGCCGACGGCTTCGAATGGGTCTCGCACAGCGACGCCGCGCACAGCGTGCTGAGCTTCGTGCGCCGCGGTCTGGACGGCCGCGCGCTGATGCTGGTGGTCTGCAACTTCACGCCGGTGGTGCGCCACGGCTGGCGCGTCGGCGTGCCGCGCACCGGCCGCTGGCGCGAGGTGCTGAACACCGATTCCGCCTTCTACGGCGGCAGCAACGTCGGCACACCCTTCGGCATGGCCGACTCGCAGCCGGTCGGCCACGACGGACGCGGCGATTCGATCGTCATCGAGTTGCCGCCGCTGGCCACCGTGATGTTCGAATGGCAGGCGTGACGGCGTTGCAGCCCGGCCGGCCCTGGCCGCTGGGTGCGACGGTGGATGGCCAGGGTGTCAACTTCGCCGTCTTCTCGGCGCACGCGACCGCCATCGAGCTGTGTCTCTACGACTCGCGCGGCGAGACGGAGCAGGCGCGCCTGCCGCTGGTGCGCCAGGGTGACATCTGGTGCGGCCACCTGCCCGGTGCCGCCGCAGGGCTGGTCTACGGTCTGCGGGCCCACGGTCCCTGGGCGCCATCGCGCGGCCAGCGCTTCAACCCGCACAAGCTGCTGCTCGACCCCTATGCGCGCGACACGGTCGGCAGCTTCAGCTGGGACGGCCCGCAGCGCGGCGACCGCGCCGACGACCCGCTGCAGCTCGACGCTCGGGACAACGGCGCCAATGCGCTGAAGGCGTGTGTGGTGCAGGACCAGTTCGACTGGGGCGGCGATGCGCCGCCACGCACGCCGTGGCGTGACAGCGTGCTCTACGAAGCCCATGTCCGCGGCTTCAGCAAACTGCACCCCGGCGTGCCCGAGGCGCTGCGCGGCACCTATGCCGGCCTGGCCTCGGACGCGGCGATCGCGCACCTGCAGCGCCTGGGCATCACCGCGCTGAGCCTGCTGCCGGTGCATCGTCTCGTCGACGAAGAACGGCTGGTGCGCATGGGGCTGCGCAACCACTGGGGCTACAACACGATCGGCTTCTTCTGCCCCGAACCGCGTTATGCCAGTCGCGGCGCCGAGGGCGGCCGTGCGGTGCGCGACGAGTTCCGCGCGATGGTGAGGCGGCTGCATGCCGCCGGCATCGAGGTGATCCTGGACGTGGTCTACAACCACACGGCCGAGACCGACGAATTCGGTCCGACACTCAGCTGGCGCGGCCTGGACAACGCCAGCTACTACCTGCTGCGGCCCGGCGACGAAGCCCGCTACGAGAACCACACCGGCTGCGGCAACACGCTGAACCTGAGCCATCCGCGCGTGCTGCAGATGGTGATGGACAGCCTGCGCTACTGGGTGCAGGAAATGCACGTCGACGGCTTCCGCTTCGACCTGGCCACCGTGCTGGGCCGTGGTCCGCAGGGTTTCGATCGCCAAGCGGCCTTCTTCGCCTGCGTCGCGCAGGATCCGGTGCTGGCTGGCGTCAAGCTCATCGCCGAACCCTGGGACATCGGGCCCGGCGGCTACCAGCTCGGCCGCTTCCCGCCCGGCTGGGTGGAGTGGAACGATCGCTTCCGCGACACGACACGCGCCTGGTGGCTCGGCGGCGACTGCACGCGCGGCGACTTCGCGCACCGGTTGTGCGCCTCGGCTGAACTGTTCAGGGCGCAGGGCAGACCTCCGGCGGCTTCGTTGAACTACGCGGTCTCGCATGACGGCTTCACGCTGCGCGACCTGGTCAGCTACGACCAGCGCCACAACGAAGCCAACGGCGAGGGCAATCGCGACGGCCACGGCCACAACCTGAGCTGGAACTGCGGCATCGAAGGGCCGACCGACGACACCGTGGTGCTGGGACGGCGCGCGCGTCTGCAACGCGCGCTGCTGGCCACGCTGCTGCTGGCGCAGGGCACGCCGATGCTGGCCGCCGGCGACGAGCTGGGGCACAGCCAGCAGGGGAACAACAACCCCTACTGCCAGGACAACGCCATCACCTGGATCGACTGGTCGCGGACCGACGAGACGCTGATCGACTTCTGCGCGGCGCTGATCCGCACGCGCCGCGAGCTGCTGCCGCTGGGCGAACACTGGCACGACGACGCGCGCGATGCCGACGGCAACGACGGTCTGCGCTGGCTGCGTCCCGATGGCGAGCCGCTGCAGGGCGAGCAATGGCACGACCCCGCGTCGCGCACGTTGGGGCTGCGCATCGGTCGTCGCGGGCAGGCAGGCCCGGCGCTGCTGCTGCTGGTCAATGCCGGCCCCCGTCCGCTGGACTGGCCGCTGCCCGGGGGCCGCTGGCGCTGGCTGCTGGACAGCAGCGCGCCGCGATCCGAGGCGCCCCGGGGGCCGATCGACACGCCGGTGGTCACGCTGCCGGAACGCAGCCTCGGCCTGCTGCAACAGGACCCCTGAGCCCATGCACCTGGAACGCGCCGCCGGTGTGCTGCTGCACCCCACTTCGCTGCCTGGCCCACACGGCAGCGGCGACTGCGGGCCGGCCGCCTATCACTTCGTCGACTGGCTCGTCTCGGCCGGACAGTCGCTTTGGCAGATCCTGCCACTGAACCCGATCGGTGCCGGCAACTCACCGTATGCCAGCGACTCGGCCTTCGCCGGCAACCCGCTGCTGATCGACCTGCAGGAACTGCACGCGCAGGACTGGTTGAAGGCCGACGAACTGGCGCCGGTGGAGGGCCTCAGCGCCGAGCGCGTCGACTATGCGCTGATGCGTCCGTACCGCATGCAACGGCTGGCGTGGGCCGAGCAACGCTTTGCCGCCCTGCCGGCCAACGACGAGCGGCGGCAGCAGTTCGCCGCTTTCTGCACCGCGCACGCCCATTGGCTCGACGACTACAGCCTGTTCATGGCGCTGAGCGAAGCGCACGAGGCCAGCCTGTGGGTCGAATGGCCCGCGCCGCTGGCGCGCCGCGAGCCGCGGGCACTCGCCGCCGCCGCGCAGGCGCACGCTGGGCGCATCGCCTTCTGGAAGTTCTGCCAGTGGAGCTTCTTCCGCCAGTGGCTCAAGCTGAAGGCCTATGCCAACGGCCGCGGCGTGAAGATCGTCGGCGACGTGCCGATCTTCATCGGCCACCACAGCGCCGAGGTCTGGGCGCACCAGCCGCTGTTCGAACTGGGACCGGACGGCAAGCCCACCGTGGTCGCGGGCGTACCGCCGGACTTCTTCAGTGCCACCGGCCAGCGCTGGGGCAACCCGCTGTACCGCTGGCACGAGCACGCGCGCGATGGCTTTGCCTGGTGGGTGGAGCGCATGCGCCGCGTGTTCGAGCTGGTCGACGTCGTGCGCATCGACCACTTCCGCGGCTTTGCCGGCTACTGGGAGATTCCGGCCAGCGAGCCGACTGCGATCCACGGCCACTGGCGGCCGGGCCCGGGTGCCGCGCTGTTCGACGCCATTGCCGCCGCGCTCGGGCCGATGCCGATCATTGCCGAAGACCTGGGCGTCATCACGCCGGACGTCGAGGCCTTGCGCCGGCGCTTCCAGTTCCCCGGCATGCGCATCTTGCAGTTTGCCTTCGGCGACGATGCGCGCAACAGCTTCCTGCCGCACCACCACGAGCGCGATACGGTGGTCTATCCCGGCACGCACGACAACGACACCAGCATCGGCTGGTGGGCGGCGGCGGGTGAACATGAACGCGAGTTCGCGCGCGCCTACCTGGGTGCCGACGGCCACGACATGGCCTGGACGCTGATCCGCGCGGCACTTGCTTCGGTGGCGAACACGGCCGTCGTCGCGATGCAGGACATACTGTCGCTGCCCACGGCTGCGCGCATGAACTACCCTGGCCAGAGCGAGGGCTGGTGGCAATGGCGCATGCACTGGGGCCAGGTGCACGACTGGCATGCACAGCGGCTGGCGACCCTGTGCCGGCTGTACGGCAGGCTGCCGGCGCCGCAATGAACGGCGCCCCGGACGGGACGCGCCTCCAACAAGCACAAAGGCGCCCTCGCGGGCGCCTTTGTCGTCGAACGGGTGGCTGGGATCAGCGCACGACGGCGATCTGCTCGCGCTTGCCGTCCTTGTAGGTGTACAGGGTCAGCGCGCCGTTCTTGATGTCGCCCTTTTCGTCGAAGGCGATGGTGCCCGTCACGCCCTTGTAACCTTCGGTCTTGGCCAGCACCGGCAGGTACTTGGCCGGATCGGACGAACCCGCCTGCTCCATCGCAGCGGCCATCACCATCACCGCGTCATAGACGTACGGTGCGTAGACCTGAACGTCGGTGTTGAACTTGGCCTTGAACTTCTCGCGGAACTGGTCCATGCCGGCCTTCTGCTCGCCTTCGACGCCACCGGCTTCGGCGCACACCACCTGGCCATCGGCCATCGCGCCGGCAGCCAGCTTCGGCAGTTCGCTCGAGCAGATGCCGTCGCCGCCCATGAACTTGGCGTTGATGCCCAGTTGCTTCATCTGGCGCATCATCGGGCCGGCCACGGCGTCCATGCCGCCGAAGAAGACGATGTCCGGCTTCTTCGACTTGATCTGCGTCAGGATGGCGGTGAAGTCGGTGGCCTTGTCGGTGGTGAACTGACGGTCCAGCGTCGAGCCGCCTGCGGCCTTGGCGGCCTTCTCGAATTCGTCGGCGACGCCCTGGCCATAGGCGGTGCGGTCGTCGATGACGGCGATGGTCTTGCCCTTCAGTTCACCCACGGCGTACTTGCCGAGCGTGCCGCCCAGGTGCACGTCATCGGCCACCACGCGGAACGCGGTGTTGAAGCCCTGACGGGTGTACTTGGGGTTGGTCGCCGACGGCGAGATCTGCGGGATGCCCGCGGTGTTGTAGATCTGCGAGGCCGGGATGGTGGTACCCGAATTCAGGTGGCCGATGACCCCCTGCACCTTGGCGTCGACCAGCTTTTGCGCGACGGCCGTGCCCTGCTTCGGATCCGCAGCGTCATCTTCCGCCAGCAGTTCGAACTTGGCCTTCTGCCCACCGATCATCACGCCCTTGGCGTTCAGGTCCTCGATGGCCATGCGTGCGCCCATCTCGTTGTCCTTGCCCAGGTGAGCAATCGCACCGCTGGTCGGACCGACGTGACCGATCTTGATGACCAGCTCGGTCGCGGGCGCCGCGGCCGGGGCCGCCGATGCCGCGGGCGCGGCCGCGACGGGGGCTTCTTCCTTCTTGCCGCAGGCCGCCAGCAGCACGGCGGCAGCCGCGACAACCGATAAGGTGAACTTGCTCATGGATCGGGTTCCCCAAGAAATGATGTACCCGCCATGATACGGGATTGACACGGCAGCCCGGATACCCGGGGAAGCGAGCATGCGATTCACGCCGCCGGGCGGGCGTGGTGCTTGATCGGCCAGCCGCGCCCTTCGTAGACACGCCAGCGGGCGCGCGACTGCTGCCGCAGAGCGGCATCCTCGGGCACGATCTCGATGATGCGCTGATAGCGATCCAGCGGCGTGCCGGGTTCGACGCCCAGGTTGAGCAGCACGCCGGGACCAGGGCTCGGCGGGTCGCCGTCGCACAGCCAGATCGGCGTGCGGCGCAGCGCGGCATCCAGCGGCTGGCCCGGCTTCAGGCGCAGATGCGGCACGAACTCCTGCGCCTCGAAGGTCCAGAGCTCGCGGTCCAGGGCCTGCAGCGCCTGCGCCGGCCCGATCACGGCGACCGCGACGCCCTGGCGATAGGCCTTGCGCAGCAGGCGGCAGACAAACTGCAGCGGCGCCGCCACGCCACTGTGGAACTCCACCTGCGGCACGGCCATGCGCTCAACCGGCGCGGCCCAGCACGAACTGCGTCAGCAGCGGCACCGGACGCCCGGTCGCTCCCTTGGCCGCGCCCGACTTCCAGGCCGTGCCGGCAATGTCGAGGTGCGCCCAGGCGTACTTGCCGGCGTAGCGCTTGAGGAACATCGCCGCAGTGATGGCCCCGCCGGCGCGCGGTCCGACGTTGCCCATGTCGGCGAAGTTGCTCTTCAGGCCTTCGTCGTATTCGTCGTCCAGCGGCATGCGCCAGCACGGGTCCAGCATGGCTTGCCCCGCCTGTTCCAGTTCGCCGGCAAGCGCATCGTCGGTGCTGAACAGGCCGCTGCGGTGGTTGCCGAGCGCAATCACGCAGGCCCCGGTCAGCGTCGCGATGTCGACCACGGCCGCGGGCTTGAAGCGTTCGGCGTAGGTCAGGGCGTCACACAGGATCAGCCGACCCTCGGCATCGGTGTTCAGGATCTCCACCGTCTGGCCGGACAGGCTGGTGACCACATCGCCCGGCTTGACGGCCGAACCGCTCGGCATGTTCTCGCAGGCCGGGATCAGGCCCACCAGATTGATCTTCGGCTTCAGCTGCGCCACGGCGCGGAAGGTCCCCAGTACGCTGGCCGCACCACCCATGTCGAACTTCATCTCGTCCATCTCCGGCGCCGGCTTGATCGAGATGCCGCCGGTGTCGAAGGTGATGCCCTTGCCCACCAGCACGACCGGCGCCGCGGACTTGCCCGCGCCGTGGTACTGCAGCACGATGAACTTCAGCGGCTGCTGCGAGCCCTGCGCCACGGCCAGGAAGCAGCCCATGCCGAGCTTCTCGACGTCCTTGCGGTTCAGCACCTGCACGTCCAGGCCATGGTCCTTGCCCAGCCGCCGGGCCTCGTCCGCCAGGTAGGCCGGCGTGCCATGGTTGCCGGGGCGGTTGGCGCACTCGCGTGCCAGCGCGACGCCGGCGGCGATCGCCTCGCCGCGCTGCAGCCCGGCACGCAGCGCCGGGGCCTCGGCCACGCCACACAGCAGGGCGGCGCGACTCAGCTTGGACGCCGGCGGCGCCGACGGCTTGGTGTGCCGATAGACATAGGTGACGTCGCGCAAGGTCGGCGCCAGCAGCTGCGCATGCGCCTCGGTCAGCGGCTGCGGCAGCGTGGAGGCGATGGCCACGCTGCGCGCGGCGCCGCTCTTCAGCGCGCCCAGCCCGGCGGACAGCGCGTTGCGCCAGGCCTTGGGCGAGGCGTCCGCGGCCGCCACGAAGACCACGCGGCCGGCCTTGACGCCCGACAGCCCGTGCAGGTACAGGTTGCGGCCCGCCTTGTAGGCCAGGTCCCCCTCCTTCAAGGCCCGCGACAGCGCGCCGCCCAGTGCCTTGCCCAGCGCCTCGGGCGAGGTGCCCTCACCCACGACCAGCAGAAGGGCGTCGGCCTCGACCCGATGCAATTCCTTCAGTTCAGACACCTGGATCTTGAAGTCCATAATTCCATCCGCTTATGCGAAGCGGCCATGTTATTCGATAGCACGCTGAGGCGAGACCTCGCCCGCACCTTCGGCGCGACGCTGGTGGTGTTGCTCACCATTGTCATCACGATGATGCTGGTGCGCACGCTGTCGCTGGCCGCCAGCGACGTGGTCGAACCGAAGGACGTGGTGCTGGTTCTGGGTTACACCACGCTGGGCTACCTGGCGACGATCCTCAGCCTGTCGGTGTTCGTGGCGGTGATCGTCACGCTCGGCCGCATGTACCGCGACAGCGAGATGGCCATCTGGTTCGCCAGCGGTCTGGAACTGGCGCGTTTCGTGCGGCCGGTGCTGCGCACCTTCTGGCCCGTGCTGCTGGTGATCTGCCTGCTGGTGGCCTTCGCATGGCCCTGGGTCAACCGCAACAGCAGCGAACTGCGCGACCGGTATGCGCAACGCTCCGACCTCGCGCGCATCGCCCCGGGCGTGTTCCAGAGCTCGGCCGACGGCCGCCGCGTCTTCTTCGTCGAACGCGACCCGCGCGACGAGGTCAGCGTGCGCAACATCTTCGCGCTGTCCACCAAGGACCGGACCGAGACGGTGGTCTCGGCGCACAGCGGTCGCATCGACGTGCAAGGCGACGACCGTTTCGTGGTGCTCGAGTCGGGCCAGCGCAGCGACGTCAATGCGGCCAGCGGCGAGACCACGGTCGCGGGCTTCGAGACCTATCGCGCGCTGGTCGACGTCAAGGCCCTGCGCCGCGTGCAGGAGGAACCGCCGAAGACGCTGCCGATGATCGACCTGGTGCGTTCGTCGACGCTGCGCAACCAGGGCGAGCTGGTCTGGCGCCTGGGCCTGATGGCTGCCGCCGTGAACCTGTCGCTGCTGGCCATCGGCCTGGCCCACGTCAATATGCGCCGACCCAGCAACCTGAATCTGGTGGTGGCGCTGCTCGGTTCGCTGGCGTACTTCAATTCGATCAACCTCAGCCAGAACTGGGTCGCCAACGGCCGCTTCGGCATGCTGCAGGTGCTGGTTGCGCTGCACGGCGGCATGTTCATCGTTGCGCTGCTGCTGCTGTGGTGGCGCGACCATGCCGCGGTGCTGCATTTCCGCCGCAGGTCGGCGCGCAGGGCCGCCGCATGAGGACCGTGCGCCGCATGCTGTATCGCGACATCGTGTCGTCGGTGGTCTTCGTCGCGCTGGCCTTTCTGTCGCTGTCCTTCTTCATCGACTTCGTCGACGAACTGCAGAAGGTCGGCCGTCCCGGCTTCACGCTCAAGGCCGCGCTGTTCGGCGCGCTGCTCGAACTGCCGGGCAATCTGTACGAGTTGCTGCCGATCGCGGTGCTGATCGGCACCATCTATTCGATGGCCCGGCTGGCGCAGACCTCGGAGTTCACGATCCTGCGCACCGGCGGCCTGAGCCCGTCGCGCGCGCTGCGGCTGCTGGCGCTGCTGGCGCTCGGCTTCAGCGCGTTCACCTTCGTGCTGGGCGACTACCTGGTGCCGTTGACCGAGCGCGCGACGGTGCTGTTCAAGGCCGAGTCCAGCGGCGGGCGGCGCCTGGGCAGCACCGGTGCCTGGCTGAAGGAGCGGCGGCAGACGCCCCAAGGCGAGCACCACTTCTCGGTCAATGTCGCCGGCATCGACGGCCGCGGCCGCCTGGTCGGCGTGCGCATCTTCGAGTTCGACGCCGACGGCCGGCACGTAGCGCGCATCTCCGCACGCCAGGGCCAGGTGGGCCGTGACGGGATCTGGCACCTGAACGACGTCGAACGCATCACCTGGCCGGCGGGCGACCTGGGCGCCGACGCTGCCGTGCGCCAGGAGACGCTGCCGAAGCTGGACTGGGCCAGCACCCTGTCGGCCGGCGTCGTCTCCGCCGCGGTACTGCCGTTGAAAACCATGTCGACCACCGAACTTTGGCGCTACAGCCAGCACCTCAGCGACCAGGAGCAGGCGGCGCAGCGCTACCAGATCCAGTTCTGGAAGAAGGCGCTGTATCCGCTGGCCTGCCTGGTGCTGAGCGCGCTGGCCCTGCCCTTCGCCTATCTGCATGCCCGCTCCGGCGGCATCAGCCTGAAGGTCTTCGGCGGCATCATGATCGGCATCTGCTTCGTCCTGCTGAACAACGTGGCCGGTCACATCGGACTGCTGAACGGCTGGACACCATGGCTCGTGGCCGCCGCACCGAGCGCACTGTTCATGTTGATGTCGATGGCCGCTTTCGCCTGGCTGGTGCGCTACCGATGAGCACCCCACGCCCGGGCCTGATCCTGTTCGCACACGGCTCACGCGACGCCCGCTGGGCTGCGCCCTTCGAGGCGGTGGCCGCGCGCATCCGCGAGCGCCGGCCCGGCGTGCCACTGCAGCTCGCCTTTCTGGAGCAGATGCGGCCCACGCTGGCCGAAGCCGCCGCCGCGCTGGTGGCGGCGGGCTGCCGGCAGGTCGACGTGCTGCCGATGTTCCTGGGCACTGGCGGCCACCTGCGCAGCGACCTGCCGCCGATGGTCGAGGCCCTGCGCGTCGCGCATCCCGGGGTGCAGTGGCGGCTGCAGCCAGCCATCGGCGAGCATGCCGAGGTGAGCAAGGCGATGGCCGTGGCCGCGCTGTCGCTGTTGCCCGATGACGAAGCCGACGCCGGAGATGCCACATGAACCTGCACCAGTTCCGTTTCGTGCAGGAGGCGGTCCGGCGCAACCTGAACCTCACCGAAACGGCCAAGGCGCTTTTCACCTCGCAGCCCGGCATCAGCAAGGCGATCCTCGAGCTGGAGGAAGAGCTCGGCATCGACATCTTTGCCCGCCATGGCAAGCGGCTGCGGCGCGTCACCGAGCCCGGCCAGGAGGTGCTGAAGGCGATCGACATCATCCTGCGCGAGGTGAGCAACCTGAAGCGCATCGGCGAGGAATTCTCCAAGCAGGAGGCCGGCACGCTGTCGATCGCCACCACGCACACGCAGGCGCGCTACGTGCTGCCCGGCCCGGTGGCGCAGCTGCGCAAGCGCTATCCGAAAGTGCAGGTGGTGCTGCACCAGGGCACGCCGGAGCAGGTGGCCCGCATGCTGCTCGCCGAAACCGCCGACATCGGCCTGGCCACCGAATCGCTGGACGACGTCGACGAACTGGTGACGCTGCCCTGCTACGAATGGCAGCATGCCATCGTGCTGCCCCGCACCCATCTGCTGGCCGCGGTCGAACGGCCGACGCTGGAGCAGGTGGCGAGCGAGCCGCTGGTCACCTACCACCCCACGGTCACCGGGCGCTCGCGCATCGATGCAGCCTTTGCCAGGGCGCGGCTGAAGCCGCAGTTCGCGCTCGAAGCGCTGGACTCCGACGTCATCAAGACCTACGTGCGCCTCGGTCTGGGCACCGGCATCGTGGCCGAGATGGCGGTGCGCGACGAGCCGGCGGACGGCGAACTCGTCTGGCATTCGGCCGGCCATCTGTTCGGCCAGAACGTGTCACGCGTGGCCTTCCGCCGCGGCGCCTACCTGCGGCACTTTGTCTACACTTTTGCCGAACTGTTGTCCGAACGCTTGACGCGCACGCTGGTTCAGCGCGCGATGAGCGGCGGTGGCGACGACTACCAACTCTGATTTCCATGTCCACTTTCCGCACCCCGCCGCTGACCAGCCGCCTGCCGCAGGTCGGCACCACCATCTTCACCGTGATGTCGGCACTGGCCACCCAGCACGGTGCGGTCAACCTGGGCCAGGGCTTCCCCGACTTCGATTGCGACCCGGCGCTGCTGGACAGCGTCGACGGCGCGATGCGCGAAGGCCTGAACCAGTATCCGCCGATGACCGGCGTGGCGCCGCTGCGGACGGCCATCGCGCGCAAGGTCGAGGCGCTGTATGGCCACCGCTACGACCCCGACACCGAGGTGACGATCACCGCCGGCGCGACGCAGGCCATCCTGACCGCCGTGCTCTGCTGCGTGCATCCGGGCGACGAGGTGATCGTGCTCGAGCCCTGCTACGACAGCTATGCGCCGAACATCGAGCTGGCCGGCGGCGTGGTCGTGCGCGTCCCGCTGACGCCGGGCAGCTTTCGCCCCGACTTCGCCGCGATCGAGGCCGCGATCACGCCGCGCACGCGGCTGATCATGGTCAATTCTCCGCACAACCCCAGTGCCACGGTATGGACCGCCGCCGAGATGCGGCGGCTGGCCGAACTGCTGACCCCGACCGACATCCTGCTGATCTCGGACGAGGTCTACGAGCACATGGTCTACGACGGCGTGCCGCACGTCAGCGCCGCGTCGATCCCGGCGCTGGCGGCGCGCAGCTTCGTCGTCTCCAGTTTCGGCAAGACCTATCACGTCACCGGCTGGAAGGTCGGCTACGTCGTCGCGCCGGCACCGCTGATGGCCGAGTTCCGCAAGGTGCACCAGTTCAACGTCTTCACCGTCAATACGCCGATGCAGCACGGCCTGGCCCGCTACATGGCCGAGCCGCGCCACTACCTCGAGCTGCCCGCCTTCTACCAGCGCAAGCGCGACCTGTTTCGCGCCGGTCTGGCCGACACCCGACTGCGCATGCTGCCCAGCGAAGGCAGCTATTTCCAGTGCGTGGACTACAGCCAGGTCAGCGATCTGCCCGAAGACGGGTTCTGCCAGTGGCTGACCGCCGAGATCGGCGTTGCCGCGATTCCGCTGTCGGCGTTCTATGCCGGCGGCTACGAACAGCAGATTGCGCGCCTGTGTTTCGCCAAGCGCGACGAGACGCTGCAGGCCGCGCTGGCGCGCCTGCGCAAGCTTTGATCGTCAAAGCTCAGAGCCGCCCGATCGGCGCACCCGCGGGCGCCAGCGGCGCGGGCCGGCTGTCCAGCACCAGCTCCGGCTCACTCAGGTCCAGGTCCACCGGCGCGGTCGGCCGCTCGTCGGCGGGCGCTTCATCCGGCAGGATCGCCGCGGTGTCGAAGATCGACGGCGGCCCGGCGCGGCGGCTGGCTTCGTCGGCCAGCGGCAGCAGCACATCGACGTCGGCCGACGGATCGTCGACCTGGCGGTGCAGGTCGCGCGCCACCGAATACAACGACAGCACGTCGCGGTAGGCCGGCAGTTCGAAGAGCTCGCCACTGCGCTTGCGGAACAGCAGGTTCTCCAACTCGGTCATCGCGTCCAGCGGCTGGGGCCACTTGGCCTGCAGCGTGGCCAGCACGCCCGGGTAGTCGAGGAGTTCACGGCCCCGGTGTGGGTCGGCATCCCAATCCGGTGCAACCGCATTGAAGCGCTGGCTGAAGCGCTTGCGCATGCGCTCGTAGGCCTCCCGGTCCTCGCGCCGGCGGTAGATCTCCAGCAGCTTCAGGTACGGCAGCGGGCTGGTGCCACCGGCGCTGCGCAGGTGCGACATCAGCAGGTCGATGGCCGACTCTTCTTCTCCCAGGACCAGAAAGAACTCGGCTTGCTGCTCGAGGTCGATCAGTTCATCGACGCTGAGCGGGTGCGCCAGCAGCTCTTCCGCCTTGGGCTGCGGCGGCAGCACGCCCGGGGGCTGCGGCGCCGGCGGCACCTCGTCCAGATCGGACAGCGCCGAATCCGACAGCAGCGGGGCGGCAGCGGGCGCGGGCACGTCCGGGTGAAGCGATGGCACCGATTGCACCGAAGACGCTTCGACCTGGGCCTCGGGCTCGGCCGCGTCGGTCGCCGAAGCAGACGCGGCCGCCTGCCACCAGGCCTGCTGGCGCTCGCGCTGCAGTGCGCGCAGCCGCCACGCCAGCCAGGCCACCAGCCCGCCCAGCAGCACCACTGCCGCGAGCAGCAGGGTCTGCCAGCGTGCACGGTCCTCGGCATCGGCCACCCGGCCACGCATCTGCTCCAGGGCGGCTTTCGAGGCGCCGGCCTCGTCGCGCAACTGCCGCAGCTGGCCTTCCATCGCCACCATCCGCTGTTCGGCGGCCGACGCCGCGGCCTCGGCCGCACTGGCGGCCTGTGCGGCGGCGGAAGCGGCGGCATCCTGCGCGGCCACGCTGGCCATCGCTGCCTTCAGCAGCGCTTCAGGTTCCTCCAGCTTCAGCCGCGGCGCGGTCGGTGCGGCGGCCACGGCACGTGACGGCGCAGAGTCCTTGGCGCGCGATGCGGCCGATGGCCGAGGTAGTGGCCGGCGTGTGGCCACCGCCGGGGCTTCGGCCACGGCAGTCGAAGCACTGGTCGCCGCCGGCTTGCTGCGCGCCTTGCGCGTCGCCGGCACCTTGGCAGAGACCTGAGGCGGTGCGCTGCTGCGCAACGGTGTCTCCGCCGCCGTCGGCACCAACGCAGCCACCGGCAAGGCCGCCGGCGGCACGGCCGCCCTCACCTCCGGTGGATCGGCAAAGACGACGAACTGGCGGGACACCACACCGCTGCAGCCCACAGCCAGGTTGACGGCGACCAGCGGCTCGTGCACGGCGGTGGCGGCACGCAAGCGCACGACAGTCTCGTCGCCGCGCTGCTCCACCGCCACCTGCAACGCCGCGGGAGGCAGACGCTGCTCGCCGACATGAACGTCGGCCTGCACGCAGGCCGGTGCCAGGCTTTCGCCCGGCTCCAGTCGCAGCGGCACCGTCAGGTCCAGCGGCTGGCCAAACACCATCGTGTCCGGAACGCGGCCGAAACCCAGCGCGAGCGCCTGCGGTGCGCCGGCGATACCGGCAAGGGCGAGCATCGCCAGGCTCAGGGACCGCGGAATCATGCGTGGGTGATGGGGTTTCCGATGGGTTTCGGCTTCTCAAATCACTCTAGCACGCGTGGTTACAAATCGGCCCGCCGTCAAGGGCCCGGAGCGTGCAGCAGCGCACGGTTAGCATAGGCATTCGCGGCATCCGACACTCCGACGCCACGCCGCCCCCGTGAAATCGTCACCGACATGAATGTTTCGACCCTCAGCGTCGAAGAGCGCCGCAACATCGAGACCGGCGCCTGGTTCGCCAAACTGTCCGCCCCGCTGCGCGAGGACATCCTCGCGCGCGCCGTGGTGCGCCGGCTGAAGGACGGCGCGCAGTTGTCGGCCCGCGGCGCAACCGCCGAAGAATGGTGCGGCGTCGCACTCGGTGCGGTGCGCATCAGCTCCGTCTCGCTGTCAGGCAAGCAGGTGACGCTGACCTATGCCGAGCCCGGCGTGTGGTTCGGCGACATCTCGCTGTTCGACGGCCTGCCGCGCACGCACGATGCCGATGCGCACGGTCCGACGACGCTGCTGGCGGTGCGCAAGCCCGACTTCAAGGAACTGTTGTCCCGCCATACCGAGCTGTACGACGCGCTGCTGCGTCTGAACTGCCGCCGCCTGCGGCTGATGTTCGACCATTTCGAAGACCTGAACACCCGGCCGCTGCAGGCGCGGCTGGCCAAGCAGATCATCCTGCTGGCCAAGAGCTACGGCATTTCTCAGGGCGAAGAGATCCGCATCGGGCTGCAGCTGGCGCAGGAGGACCTGGCACAGCTGCTGGGCGCTTCACGCCAGCGCGTCAACCAGGAGCTGAAGGGCTTCGAGCGCGAAGGCGCCGTGCGCGTCGAGCCCACGCGGCTGGTGGTGCTGTCGCGCGAGAAGCTGCTGCAGATCGCCGAGCGATGATCGCCAAAGAGCCACCCGAAGACCAGAGGAAAGACCGATCGATGGAACAGTTCCAGGGCACCAAGGCCATGGCCGGCACGCATGCGTTCGACACGGCCGCACTGCAGGCCTACCTGCAGCAGCGTCTGCCGGGGTTTGCCGGCCCGCTCGGCGTGGAGCAGTTCAAGGGGGGCCAGTCGAACCCGACCTACAAGCTGGTGACGCCCGCAACGTCGTACGTGATGCGCAGCAAGCCCGGGCCGGTGGCCAAGCTGCTGCCTTCGGCCCATGCCATCGAGCGCGAGTTCCGCGTGATGCAGGCGCTGGCCGGCAGCGGCGTGCCGGTGCCGAAGATGCTGCTGCTGTGCGACGATGAATCGGTGATCGGCCGCGCGTTCTACGTGATGGAGTGCGTGCAGGGCCGCGTGCTGTGGGACCAGTCGCTGCCCGACATGAGCCGCGAACAGCGCGGCGCGATCTACGACGAGATGAACCGCGTGATCGCCGCGCTGCACAGGCTGGACGTGGCGACGCTCGGGCTGGCCGACTTCGGCCGCCCCGGCAACTATTTCGAGCGCCAGATCGCCCGCTGGAGCAAGCAGTACCAGGCGTCCGTCACCGGACCGAATGAAGCGATGGACCGGCTGCTGGAATGGCTGCCGCAGAACATCCCGGCCAGCGCACGCGACGAGGCCATGGTGTCGGTGGTGCACGGCGACTTCCGCCTCGACAACCTGATGTTCCATGCCACCGAACCGCGCGTGCTGGCGGTGCTGGACTGGGAGCTGTCCACGATCGGCCACCCGCTCGCGGATTTCAGCTACCACTGCATGTCGTGGCACATCCCGCCGGGCACCTTCCGCGGCATCGGCGGGCTGGACCTGCCGGCACTGGGCATTCCTTCGGAAGACGACTACATCCGCCGCTACTGCGAACGCAGCGGGCGCGGCACGCCCGAGAAGCTGAAGGCCGACTGGAACTTCTACCTGGCCTACAACATGTTCCGCCTGGCGGCCATCCTGCAGGGCATTGCCAAGCGCGTGGAGGCCGGCACGGCGGCCAGCGAGCAGGCCCGGCAGTCCGGCGCCGGCGCCCGGCCGCTGGCCGAGCTCGGCTGGAGCTTCGCCCAGCGCGGCTGACGCCTCAGCTGCTGCTCGGCAGCGTCGAGGCCGGAAACAGACTCGGCATCGTGCTGGCCGCGTGGGCCTCGCTCTCGTCGACCACCACGCGTTGCGCCGCCTGCAGCGCGCATTCGAAGACGCCCAGCCAGGCCTCCAGCGCCTTCACGTCCGGCTGCGCCAGAGCGGTGCGCAAGCTCAGTCTGCGGCGCGCGATCATCAGCACCAGCGGCCGCGATGCGTCGGTCGGCATCGCTGCCAGCGTGGGCGTCAGGTCGCCGGCCAACCACTGCTGCAGCCAGGGCTTGAAGCTCGACAGCGCGCCATAGCCGTCGCGCAGGCTGCGCAGTTCGCCCGAACCGAGCTTGGGGAACATCACCAGCCAGCGCATCTCCGGCGGCGTCGACGTGTCGATGCGCGTCTGCACGCCTTCGACATACTGGTCGAAGACCGCCTTCTCCATCGCCTCCATCAACTCGCGGTTCAGCACCAGCGCCTGCAGTTCGCGTGGCAGCGGCAGCTCGACTCGCAGGCGCAGTTCCGAACCCTGGATGTACGAACGCTGCGACGGGCCCCATTCCAGGCGCCACGGCGTCGGGCCGGCCTGCCCGTCGATGACGAAGCCGGCCGGCTCGCGCACCGGTCGTAGCGTCCAGTGGTTGGCACGGGCCCAGGCGGAGAGCTCGCCCCAGCCGGAAACGGGCGGCGGTTTCTGGCCGAACATGCGTTTGATCGAATCGAGCATGGCTTAGAGTCGGTTGCCGCGCGCCGCAGCGCGCTGAGAGGGTCCGCAGATGATCGAGGTCTATTCCTGGCCCACGCCCAACGGCCACAAGGTGCACATCATGTTGGAGGAGTGCGCCCTGCCCTACAAGGCGGTTCCCGTGGATATCGGCAATGGCGACCAGTTCCGTAGTGATTTTTTACAGATCAGCCCGAACAACAAGATTCCGGCCCTCGTCGACCCCGACGGGCCGGACGGGCAGCCGATCTCGCTGTTCGAATCCGGCGCGATCCTGCTGTACCTGGCTGGCAAGACCGGGCGGTTCCTGCCCGACGGCACGGCCGCCAGGTACGAAGTCCTGCAGTGGCTGATGTTCCAGATGGGCGGCGTCGGGCCGATGCTGGGCCAGACGCACCACTTTCGCATCTATGCGCCGGAGAAGATCCCCTATGCCATCGACCGTTACAGCAACGAGGCCAAGCGCCTGTACGGTGTGATGAACAAGCGCCTGGCGAAGAGCAAGTACCTGGGCGGGCCGGAGTACTCGATCGCCGACATCGCCACCTTCCCGTGGCTGCGCTCCTGGAAGAACCAGGGCATCGACTGGGACGACTACCCGCACCTGAAGGGCTGGTTCGACGAGATCGCCGCGCGCCCGGCGGTCAGGCGCGGCGTCGAGGTGCTGGCCGGGCTGCGCAAGCCGTTGACCGAGGACAAGGCGCGAGAGGCGCTGTTCGGCGCGCAGCAATACCGGCGGCGTTGAGGCACGGCGCCTAGAATCGCCGGCCTTGCTGCCCGTAGCTCAACTGGATAGAGCAGCTGCCTTCTAAGCAGCAGGTCGGGGGTTCGAGTCCCTCCGGGCAGGCCAAACCCACCGCTCGGCCCGCGGGCAAGCTGCTACCAGCCTTCGTCCCAAGGCGCCACCCGCGCAAAGCGTTCCATGAGGAAGTCGATCAGCACGCGCACCCGCCGCGGCAACGTGCGATTGGGCAGGTACACAAGATGAATGGTGCCCTCCGGCGCATGGAAGTCGCGCAGCAGCGCCACCAGTCGCCCACGCCGCAGATCGTCCGCCGCCACATAGGTCGGCAACAGGCCGATGCCCAGGCCGGCGAGCACGGCCTCGTGCACGACGACCGGGTCATCGGACTCGAAGCGGGCGGATACCGCCACGGCGAAGCGCTCACCGTCACGCTGCAGCGTCCATCCGCCGCGCGTGGCCGTCGGAGTGAAGACCACCGCGTCGTGCGCGGCGAGGTCATCGAGCCCCCGCGGCGTGCCCTGCAGCGCCAGGTAGGACGGTGCAGCGCACAGCACGTTGCGGTTGATCGCGAGCCGGCGCGCGACCAGCCCCGGGTCCGTCTGCAGCGACATGCGGATGCCGAGGTCGTAGCCTTCGTCGCCCAGGTCGAGCTTGCGGTTGGTGCATGAAAGCCGCACGCGGATGCCCGGATAGCGCCGCTGGAACTCGACCAGCGCCGGCACCACATGGCGCACAGCGAAGGGCTGTACGCAGGTCAGCCGCAGCGGCCCCGCGAGCTCCGACTGCGTCTGCGTCACCCGCTGCTCGGCGTAGCCGGCCTCGCGCACGATGCGCACGCAGTGTTCGTGGAACACGGCCCCGGCATCGGTGAGGCTGAGGCGCCGCGTGGTGCGGTTCAGCAACTTGACGGCGAGTTCGCGTTCCAGCGCGCTCACCTGTCGGCTGACCAGCGACTTCGACAAGCCGAGCTTCAATGCGGCTGCCGAGAAGCTCTTGGATTCGACCACCTCCGCAAACACGCTCATCGCCGCCAGACGCTCTCTCATTGTCTATCCTGAAGCAACAATAGGTTGAAGTAGAAGCGATTTATCTTCCATAGGCAACGACCTACAGTCCTGCCATCGTGTCCTACGACTGGAGAAGACCATGAGCGACGATGTGATCAAGGTGGGGCAACTGCAGATCCGGTATCTGCTGGATGGCACCGCGAACCAGGGGTTGGGCGTGTTCGAGCTCACCGTGCCGCCCGGCGCGCAGGTGCCCCCGCCGCACAGCCACACGCACAACGAGGAGTTCTTCTACGTGCTCGAAGGTTCGCTGCGCTACTCGGTCGACGATGTCTCGCGCGAGCTGGCGCCGGGCGACTGGATGTCGACGCCGCGCGGCTCGGTCCATGGCTTTCGCAACGACGGGGCCTTCACGGCAAAGGCGCTGGTCATGCTGACGCCCGACATCGGCATGCAGTACTTTCGCGACGTCGGCACCGTGGTCAACGCTGGCGGGCCGCCGGACCGTGTCCGGCTGCTCGAGGTGATGGCACGCTATGGGCTGGTGCCTGCGGCGCCGCCACGAACCGCCAGCGCCTGAGTCTGCATCCGCCCGCGCGGCGGGCGCGCCCCGGCAGATGCCCCGCCCGCCCGCGCGTCCGGCTTCGCTGCAGGCGCGGCAACGGGCCGCAGCCCGGTCGAGTGAAGCTGCCGTCCCTAGCCCGCTCCGAGCTGCGCCAGCCGCCCCCATGCGGCTTCCATGCCCTGCACCAGCCCGGCCATCTGTTCGGCCACCGTGGTCTCGCCGCGGATCGCGAAGACGCTCTGCCCTGCCGCCTCGTACACCAGCCGCGCATCGTCGTGTTCGTGCATCGACGCGAACACATCGCCGGTCAGCACCTGCTGCAGCGGCATGCCCAGCGGTTCCGGTGCACCCGGCTGCTGCCAGGCGTCGATCCACTCGCTGCGCACCACGCGGCAAGGCTTGCCGCTGTGCGCGCGGGTGATCACCGTGTCTTCGCTGCCGCTGTCCACCAGGCGTCGCAGCAACGCAGGCGGCGTGTGGCTCTCGCGCGCGGCCATCCACAGCGTGCCCAGCCACGCACCCTGCGCACCCATCGCGATCGTGCCCAGCACCTGCTCACCGGTGGCGATGCCGCCGGCCGCCAGCACGGGCCGGCCATCGGCAGCGGCAATCACCTGCGGCAGCAGCGACAGCGTGCCCACCGGCCCGGTGTGGCCACCAGCGTCGTAGCCCTGAGCCACCAGCACCTCCACGCCCATGTCGATCGCCTTCTGCGCATGGCGCACCGAACCCACCAGCGAGAAGGTCAGCTTGCCGCGCGCCTTGGCACGTTCGATCAGGTCGGCGCGCAGGCCGATGGCGGTGGCGACGCCACGGCAATTGGAATCCAGCACCGCCTCGATCTGCTCGGCGAACATGGCCTCGGAGCGCACCTGGGTGGTGAAGAAGCTCGGCTTCTGCGGCGCGCGCACGCCGAAGCGCTGGCGCAGGTCGTCGACGAAGGCCACGTGCGCGGGCGGCAGCGTGCGCTTCAGCTCGCCGACGCTGGCCGCCGCCGGCACCTTGGACGGCAACATCAGGTCGATGCCGTAGGGCATGTCGCCCATGCGCTGCTGCAGTTCGGCCAGGATGCGCGGAATGTCCTGAGGCATCTCGCGCGCCAGGCCCAGCACGGGGAAACCGCCGGCCTGCGCGATGGCCACCACCACGTCGGCCGAATGCGAGAAGCCGAAGATCGGGTGGCGGACGCCGAGCTGGCGGCAGATCGGGGTGCGCAGCATGGTCGTCATTGCGGCGTGATGCCGGCCTGCTGGATGACCTTGCTCCACTTGACGAACTCGCGGTCGACGAAGGCGTCGAATTCCGGCCCCTTCTGCGGCGCGAGTTCCATGCCCATGGCCTCGAGCTTGGTCTTCACTTCCGGCATGGCCAGGATCTCGGCCACGTCGCTGGACAGCTTGCGCATCACCGGGTCGGGCGTCTTGGCCGGCGCGACCAGCCCGAACCAGGTGCCGACCTCGTAGTCCGGCAGCTTCGCCGCTTCGGCCACCGTGGGCAGATCGGGCGCGGCGCTGGCGCGCTTGGCGGTGGTCACCGCCAGCGCGCGCAATTTGCCGGCCTTGACCTGCTGCAGTGCCAGCGCGGCGGTCAGCGGCATCATGTCGACGCGGCCGCTCAGCAGGTCGTTCAGCGCGTCGGGCTGGCCCTTGTAGGGCACGTGCGTGAGCTTGATGCCGGCTTCCTGCGCCAGCAGTTCGCCCGACAGGTGGTTCGAGGTGCCGATGCCCGCCGTGGCATAGGTCAGCGGCGTGCTGCTCTTCTTGGCCAGCTCGATGAACTCCACCATGGTCTTGGCGGGCACGCCGGGGTAGACCACGATGACATTCGGCACCACGCCGATGCCGGCCACCGACCTGAAGTCGCGCACCGGGTTCCAGCCGATACCCTTCTGCAGACTGGGCGCGACGGCAAAGCCCGGGCTCACCAGCAGCAGCGTGTAGCCGTCGGCCGGCGCCTTGGCCACGAAATCGGTGCCGATGGCGCCGCCGGCACCGGCCTTGTTTTCCACCAGCACCGGCTGGCCGTACCTGGCCGACATCTTCTCGCCGATGGTGCGGGCAATCGAATCGACGATGCCGCCGGCCGAAAAGGGCACGACGATGCGGATCGGCTTGGTCGGGTAGGCCTCCTGTGCATGCGTGGTCGGCGCCAGGGCCAGGGCCAGCGCGCCGGCGGCGGCCAGCAGAGTGTGTCGGATCATGATCTTGGCTGTCTCCAGGGGTGTCGTTCGGGTCGATGGATGGAGGCCTCAGTCACCTGCGGCCAGCGCCATGGTGCGGCGCGCGATGTTGATCAGGTGGATCTGGCTGGTGCCCTCGTAGAGCCGGAACAGGCGCACGTCGCGGTAGAAGCGCTCGGCGACGTTGTCGTTGATGTAGCCGCCGCCGCCGAAGACCTGCACCGCCCGGTCGGCGACGCGGCCGCACATCTCGCTGGCGAAGAGCTTGCACATCGACGCCTCCATCGTCACGTCGGCGCCGTCGTCACGCTTGCGCGCCGTCTCCAGCAGCAGCGCACGCGCGGCGTGCACTTCGGTGTTGCTCTCGGCGATCATCTGCTGCACCAGCTGGAAGTCGGCGATCGGCTGGCCGAACTGCTGCCGGCTGCGCGCCCGTTGCACCATCTCGTCCACCAGTCGGATGGCCGGTCCGATGCACAGGCCCGCGAGGTTGATGCGCTGCTTGTTCAGCGCACGCATCGCGGTGCGAAAGCCCTGCCCTTCCATCGCCGGTCCGCCGACGATCGCGCTCTGGTGAACGCGCACGCCCTCCAGCACCACCTCGCCCACCGGCGAGCCGTGCTGGCCCATCTTGCGATAGGCCGGCGGCGTGGACAGGCCCGGCGCTCCGCGATCGACGAGAAAGGCCGTGATGCCGTTGGCCCCCTTGGCCTGCCCGTCGGTGCGCGCGAACACGGTGAACAGGTCGGCAACCGGTGCATTGGTGATGAAGCACTTGCGGCCGCTGATCACGAAATGCTCGCCATCGCGCACCGCCAGTGTCTTCTGCGCCGTGGCGTCGGAGCCGGCTTCGGGCTCGGTCAGCGCAAAGCAGCCGGTCACGCGGCCGCTGGCCAGCTGCGGCAGGTGACGCTGCTTCTGCTCGGGCGTGCCGTCGACCACCAGCGATTCCGAGGCGATGCCGGTGTTGCCGCCGAAGCGCGCGCGAAAGGTGGTGGCGCACTGCGACACCTCCATGTTCACCAGCGACAGCTCCTCGCTGGTCAGCCCCGCGCCGCCGTAGTCCCGTGGAATGCTGTGGCCGAACAGGCCGAGCTGGCGCATGCGCTCGACCAGCGGCTCGGGGATCACGTCGCTGCGGTCGACCTCGGCCTCCAGCGGTATGCACTCCTCGCGGACGAAGCGGCGCACGTCGGCCAGCAGGTCGGCAAAGCTCTGGGAGTCGCGGATCATGGTCGGAGGGTCTCGTTGGGGCGGTCCCGGCGGGGCGGGCCTCAGTTGGTGGAACGCAGGCCCTGCGCCGCTTCGAGCTGGCGCACGGTGTCCAGCAGCAGCGGCGCGACTTCGCGCGTCAGCTTGTCGCGCGGCATGCGGTACGCCGCCAGCGTGCAGTTCATCGCCACCGGCTGCTCGCGCTGCGGCAGGCGCACCGGCACGGCCACGGCGTGCACGTCCTGCTGCCAGTCGCCGCGCGAGTGGCAGAAGCCGTGGGCCGCGAACAGCTTCTGGTCGGCGTCCCAGGCGGCGCGGTGCGCGTCGTAGACGGGACGGTCCTGCACCTTCAGGTAGTTCAGGATCGCGGTGCGCTCGGCCGGCGCACAGGCCAGGATGAGCGCGCGGCCGATCGACGTGGCCAGCAGCGGGCGCGTGCTGCCGATGTCGGGCAGATGCTGGTTGGCCGCGTCGACGCGCACCGTGTCGAGGTAGACGACACTGGCGCGGTCGCGCATGCCGAGGTTCACGGTGCAGCCGGTCCTGCGCGCCAGTTGCTCCATCAGCGGCCGCGCCGCCTGGCGCACATGCATGCTGGCGAGCAGCGGATGGCCCAGCGACAGCACACCACTGCCGAGCCGGTACTTCTGCAGCGCCGTGTCGCGCGTCAGGTAACCCAGCAGCGTGAGCGTGTAAGTGAGGCGAAAGACCGTGGGCTTCGGCAGACCGGTGCGGTCGGCGATCTCGCGGTTGCCGAGCACCGGCGTGCTGGCGGTGAACGCGCGCAGCACCTCGAGGCCCCGCGCCAGGTTCATCGAGAACTGGCGGTCGTGGCCCAGGTCGTGCGGGCTGACGAGTCCGGGAAGCGCGATCGAGCTCATGCGGCGTGGTGGTTGACGGGCGGTCATGATCGTTGCTGGACAAGGGCTGCGGAAGCGGTGTTTCGCTGTGCGAAACACCGATTGTGGGCGGCGAAACCCTCTGGCACAAACGCGGCGCGCGGCCGGGCCGCGACACGAACAAACGCGGCGCGCGGCGCCGGGCCGCGACACGAAGGGGCTGAACCTTGAGCACGACACCGAGCCACGCCGGCGCACTCGCCGGCGTGCGCATCCTCGACATGGCGACCGTGCTGGCCGCCCCGCTGGGCGCGACGCTGTGCGCCGACCATGGCGCCGACGTCGTCAAGCTGGAACTGCCCGACGGCAGCGACGCGTTGCGCGGGCTGCAGCCGGTGAAGGACGGCGTGCCGCTGTGGTGGAAGGTGGCCAACCGCGGCAAGCGCGGCATCACGCTGGACGTGCGCCAGCCGCGCGGCAGGGAGATCCTGCTGTCGATGCTGCCGCACTTCGACGTGCTGGTGGAGAACTTCCGCACTGGCACGTTGGACCGCTGGGGCCTGGACATCGCCACGCTGCAGCAGGCGAACCCGCGGCTCGTGGTCGTGCGCCTCACGGGCTTCGGCCAGACCGGACCGTACCGGCAGCGCCCGGGCTATGCGCGCATCTTCGAAGCCATGAGCGGCTTCACCAACCTGACCGGCGAAGCCGGCGGCCCGCCGCTGCACAGCAACTTTCCGGTGGGCGACGCAGTGGCAGGCCTGTTCTGCGCGTTCTCGATTGCCGCCGAGATCGCGCGGCTGCGCGCCGACCCGACCGCCGCGGGCGCGGAGGTCGACCTGGCGGCCACCGAGGCGCTGTTCCGCCTGCTGGACTGCCTGCCGGTCGAACACGAGTTGCTGGGCCAGGTACGCGGGCCCGAAGGCAACCGCGCCAGCTACACGGCGCCGTCGAACATGTATCGCAGCCGGGACGGCCAGCACTTCTCGCTGGTGGCGTCGTCCAATGCGATCTTCGGTCGTCTGTGCACCGTCATCGGCACGCCCGACCTGGCCAGCGATCCGCGCTACAGCACCAACCCCGCACGCGTGCAGAACCTGGTGGCGCTGGACACGCTGCTGGGCCAGTGGTTCGGCGCGCACGACTACGCCGACGTCGCCCCACGGCTGGAAGCGGCCGGCATTCCCTTCAGCAAGGCCTACAGCATCGAGGACATCGAGCAGGACCCGCACTTCATCGCGCGCCAGGCGATCGTGCGCCTGCCCGACCCGGACTACGGCAGCCTGCCGGCGCCGTGCATCGTGCCGCGCGTGGCCGGGCGCGAGATGACGCTGCCGCGCACCGGTCCGGCCGTCGGCGAACACAACGCCGAGGTCTACGCGCAGTTCGGCATCGACGCCGCGGAGCTGGCGCGGCTGCGCGACCTGAAAGTGGTGTGAGCTCCCTTGAACCCGGTCCTCGACTGTCCCAACGCATTGACACACTGACGCACCGATGAACCTGCCTTCCGACTTTCTCGCCCTGCGCACGCACCAAGAGGACGGCCGCATCGGCTCGCGCCTGCAGCGTCTGCGCTTCGACGATCTCTCCACCGGCGAGGTGCTGGTCAAGACCCGCTACGCCGGCGTGAACTAC
Organism: Rubrivivax sp.; assembly: GCA_044225625.1. Lineage (GTDB taxonomy): Bacteria > Pseudomonadota > Gammaproteobacteria > Burkholderiales > Burkholderiaceae_C > Rubrivivax. The sequence goes on along the minus strand of JBGAII010000009.1, from coordinate 17,713 downwards.
AAGGACTGCCTGTCGATCCACGGTCGCGCAAAGATCATCAGCAGCTTCCCGCGCGTGGCCGGCATCGAACTCGTGGGCGAGGTGCTGCAGTCGGCCGACCCGCAGTTCGCGACCGGCCAACCCGTGCTGGTGCATGGTTTCCAGACCGGTATTGCCTTCGACGGCGGTTTTGCCGAATACGCGCGCGTACCGGCAGCGCACGTGCATCCGCTGCCCGACGGCCTGTCGCCGCACGAAGCCGCGATCCTCGGCGTGCCGGCCTTCACGGTGGCGATGGCCCTGGAGCGCTTCGTCGAGCTCGGCGTCGCGCCGGCGTCCGGGCCGGTGGCCGTCAGCGGCGCCGGCGGCGCGGTCGGCCTGATGGCGCTGGGCATCCTGCCGCGGGCGGGGCTGCGCGTGGCCGCACTGACGCGGCGCATCGAGCAGGCCGACGCCCTGCTGCGCCTGGGCGCCGCCGAGGTGGTCGACGCCGCGGTGCTGCAGCAGCCGCAGCGGCCGCTGGAGCGGCCGCGTTTCGCCGCGGCCATCGACAACGTCGGCGGCGCGATGCTGTCATGGCTGCTGCGTTCGCTGCAGGACGGTGGCTGCCTGGCCAGCGTGGGCAATGCCGGCGGCAATGGCTACGACGGCAGCGTGCTGCCGTTCATCATGCGTGGCGTTCAGATGTTCGGCATCGTCGCCAACGCGCCCTGGCCTCAGCGCCACCGGCTGTGGGCACGGCTCGCCAGCGACTGGAAGCCGGACATGCAACGGCTGATACCGCATGTGCACACCATCCGCCTCGACCAGCTGATGGAGCACGCGGCGCGTCAGCTCGAGGGCCGGGCCTCGGGCCGCGTGCTGGTGGATTTCGGCGCCTAGACCGGCCGGACGGGCGGCGCGTCGTCAGGCGGTGCCGACGCCACTTCGAGCTCCGGTGCCGAGGCGGGCGTCGGCACCGGCAGCAGGTCGGCCAGCGCCTGGTACATCGGCTCGGTCACCAGCCGCGCCACGCCGCTGGACAGCAGTGCACAGGCCATCAGGCTCAGCACCATCGCCTGGCCCGAGACCATCTCCATCACGATGATGAAGGCGGTGATCGGCCCACCGGTGGCGGCGGCCAGGAAGCCGACCATGCCGAGCGCGATCAGCGGAATCGCCGCCTGCTTGCCCAGACCGGCCAGCTGGGCCACGTCCGAGCCGATGCCGGCGCCGATGCTCAGCGACGGCGCGAACATGCCGGCCGGCACGCCGGACCAGGCGGACAGCCAGCTGGCGCAGAACTTCAGCAGCGTATAGACCCCCGGCAGGTCGCCTTGGCCTTCGAGCAGCGCGCGCGTCGGCGCGTAGCCGGCGCCGGCCGTGGCGCCGCCGGTGACCAGGCCGATCAGCGCCACCGCCAGCCCGCAACCGGCGGCAAAGCGGAACGGGGACTCCCGCCGCCAGCGGCTGAAGCGGTCCGGCAGGCCGCGCGTCGAGACGATCAGCAGGCGCGCGAACAGCCCGCCGCTCAGGCCGGCCGCCAGCGCGACCAACAGCCCCGGCGCCAGCAGGTCCCAGGACATCTGCTGCACGCTCAGCCGGCCGAAGTAGGTCTGATTGCCGAACACCGCCACCGACACCATGCCGGACAGCACGATGGCGGCGATGACCAGCGAACTGTGCGAGATGCCGCGCCGCCGCGACAGCTGCTCCAGCGCGAAGACGATGCCGCCCAGCGGCGTGTTGAACGCCGCGGCGATACCCGCGGCAGCCCCGGCGACCATCAGGTCGTGCGCGTCGATGCCGGTATGCGGCGACAGCCAGCGCCGCGCCGCGTCCATGAGGCCGGCGCCCACCTGCACGGTCGGCCCTTCGCGGCCGATCGACAGCCCGGCCAGCATGCCGCCCGATACCAGCCCGATCTTGTGGAAGGCGATGCGCAGCGACACCAGCGAGACACGTTGCGCCGGCTGCAGGTCGTCTTCCAGCGCGCGCACCACCTGCGGAATGCCGGAACCGCCAGCACCGGGCACGAAGCGCCGCATCCACCACAGCAGGCCGACGGTCAGCGCCGGTGTCCACAGCAGCATCAGCCACGGCGCCCAGGGGCCCTGACTGCGCAGCCACTCATGGCCGTGGTTGGCCGCTTCGCTGAGCAGCGTGAAGCCCACCACCACCAGGCCGGTGGCGGCGGCACAGAGCATGACCACCGCGCGGTCGCGCCATTGGTGCCAGGTCAGCAGCTCGTTCTGCAGGTTGTCCCAGAACGCCGGCTCGATCTCGCGCGTCTTGCGCCAGCCGCCGCGCAGCAGCGCCAGGGCCAGGCGCAGCAGATCGCGCAGTGGGTGGCGCCGCGGTGGCCGCGCAGGTGGGGTATCGGGGGAAGTCATCGGCGCGGCGCATCATAAGCAAGCGGCCGCCGCGACGGCCGCCCATCCGGGGCCAGGGCCTACAATCCCCGCCGCGTCGCCGCCCCCGGCCATCGGCGTTCCGACACCCGCCCGACATGAACCAGCCCGCCGCGCCATCCCCCTCCTCCACCGTCGCTGCGCTGCCGCTGGCCGGCAGAGTGGCGCTCGTGACCGGCGCCGCACGCGGCATCGGCCGGGCCATCGCCACCAAGCTCGCGCAGTCGGGTGCCGACATCGTCGTCAACTACTACAACAGCCACGAAGAGGCCGAGGCACTGTGCGAGCAGTTCCGCGCGCTCGGCCGCCGCGCCGTGGCCATCAAGGCCAGCGTCAGCCAGCCGGACAGCGTGGACGAGCTGTTCACCGAGTTGCGCAAGCACTTCGAGCACCTGGACATCGTGATCAGCAACGCCGCCAGCGGCGTGCTGAAGCCGGCGCTGGACATGACGCTGAAGCACTGGCGCTGGTGCATGGAAACCAACGCCTTCGCGCTGAACCTGCTGGCGCAGCGCGCCGCACCGCTGATGGGCCCGGGCGGCCGCATCATCGCGATGTCCAGCCTGGGCTCGGTGCGGGCGATGCCCAACTATGCGTTCATCGGTGCGTCGAAGGCGGCGCTGGAATCGCTGGTGCGCTCGCTGGCGCAGGAGCTGGGCCCGAGCGGCATCCGCGTCAACGCGGTCAGCGCCGGCGTGGTGGAAACCGACGCGCTGAGCTACTTCCCCAACCGCGAGCAGCTGGTCGAATCCTTCAAGGCGCGCACGCCCGCCGGGCCGGTGCTGACGCCCGAGGACGTGGCCGGCGCGGTGTACCTGCTGTGCCTGCCGGAGGCCGGCATGATCAACGGCCACACGCTGTTCGTCGACGGCGGCTTCGCGATTTCGGGTTGAGCATGCAGATCGATTCGGGCCTGGCCGGCAAGGTGGCGCTGGTCACCGGCGGCAGCCGCGGCATCGGCCGCGCGGTGGTGGAGCTGTTCGCCGCCGACGGCATGGACGTCGTGTTCTTCTACCGCGGCAACGAGGCCGCCGCGCAGGAGGTGCTGGCCGCGGTGCAGGCCGCCGGCGGCAAGGTCGAAGCGATGCAGGTCGACGTGGCCGACGCCGAGGGCGTGGCCGCGGCGGTGGAACGCGTCGTCGACAGCCGCGGCCGCATCGACGTGCTGGTCAACAACGCCGGCATCGTGCGCGACAACATCCTCGGCATGCTCGAGGACGAGGACATCCGCGCGGTGCTGGACACCAACGTGGTCGGCACCTTCAACGTCACCCGCGCGGTGGTGCGGCACATGATTTCCAAGCGCTCGGGGCGCATCGTCAACCTGAGCTCGGTGTCGGCCGAAAAAGGCGGCCGCGGCCAGGCCAACTACGCGGCGAGCAAGGGCGCCATCAACGCCTTCACCAAGGCCATGGCGGTGGAGCTGGCCTCGCGCAAGATCACGGTAAACTGCGTGGCCCCCGGCGTGATCGAGACCGAGATGTCGCAGCAGGTGCGCGACCTCGCCGATGACCAGATCAAGGCGCGCATCCTGATGAAGCGCTACGGACAGGCCCAGGACGTGGCCCACGCGGTGTGGTTCCTCGCCTCGCGTTTCGCCGACTACATCACCGGCGAGGTGCTGCACGTCGACGGCGGCTTCAAGATGGAATGAACGGAGTAGTGAACATGTCAGAACAGGCCATCAGCCAGGCAGAAATCGATGCGGTGTTCCCCAAGGTCGCGCAGATCGTGTCCGACGCGCTCGGCTGCGACCTCGACGAGGTCAAGCCCACGTCGTCGCTGATCGAGGACCTGGACGCCGAATCGATCGATTTCCTCGACCTGGTGTTCCGCCTCGAAAAGGGCTTCGGCGTGAAGATCCCGCGCGGCAAGATCGTCGAAGACGCGCGCGGCCCGCTGCCCGAGTCGGAGTTCGAAGCCAAGGGCATCGTCACCGAGGCCGGTCTGGCGCGTCTGCGCGACTTCCTCGCCGAGGTGCCGGCCGAGCGCTTCAAGACGCCGCTGAAGGCGTCGGACGTGCCGCGCCTGTTCACCACCGAGACCTTCTGCAAGGTCGTGATCCGCGCGCAGCGCGCGGCGCAGGCCTGAAGCGCCTACCCCACCGCGGTCGGCGAGCGGCGCACAGGGCATGAGCGGGCGCTTCCGCAGCTTCTCCTTCGTCGACCGCATCACGCGGCGCGAAGGTGGCCGCGTCGAAGGGCACTACGCGGTGCCGCTGGCCGTGCACTTCCCGGCCTCGCTGATGGCCGAGGCCGTGGGCCAGTTGGCCGCCTGGTCGGCGATGGCCCAGCTGGACTTCGCGCACCGGCCTGTCGCCGGGCTGGCGAATGCGGTGCACTACCACGCGCTGCCGCACCCCGGCTGCACGCTGCAGTTGCAGGCCGACATCGAGCGCTGCGACGCCGAGGCCGTGGCCTACAGCGGCAGGGCCTTTGTCGATGGCCGGCTGGCGCTGGAGCTGCAGGACAGCGTCGGCCCGATGCTGCCGATGGACGAGTTCGACGATCCGCATGCGCTGCGCGCCGACTTCCACACGCTGCTGGGTGCCGGCGCGGCACCGGGGCGCTTCGGCGGCGTACCGGAACCCGACCTGCTGGACCTGCAACTCCAGCCGGGCGAGCGCATCACCGCCCAGCTGCAGGTGCCGCACGCGACGGAAGCGCCCTACTTCCAGGATCATTTTCCGCGCCGGCCGGTCTTTCCCGGTACGCTGCTGATGGATGCGCTGGCGACGCTGTCGCTGCAGCTCGTACGGCACTCGGCGCCGCTGGCCGCCGCCGCAGAGGGGCTGGCCACGAGCAAGGTCGGGCAGGTCAAGATCCGCTCGTTCACGGCGCCAGGCACGCGGCTGGCGCTGGAAGCCGTGCTGCAGGACATCGACGTGCTGCGCGCGCGGCTGAAGGTGGCAGCCCGCAGCGAGGACAAGACCGTGGCCACGGCACGCATCGAGATTTCAGCGCGGAGCGCAGCATGAGTACAAGGCGCCACGAAAGGCGAAGGGTGGCCGTCACCGGCCTCGGACTGGTCACGCCGGTCGGCAACGACGTCGCCAGCACCTGGGCCGCATTGCTGGCCGGGCGCAGCGGGGCGGCGCGCATCGCCAGCTTCGATGCCAGCGGCTTCCCGGTGCGCATCGCGGCCGAGGTCAAGGGCCTGCAGGATGCGGCCGTGCTGCAGGCACTGGGCGGCGAGCGCAAGCTGCTGAAGTTCGCCAACCGCTCGCACCGCTTCGCGCTGGTGGCCGCGGCGCAGGCCTTTGCCGATGCCGGCATCCGGCCCACCGACGCCACCGCCACGCGCTGGGGCTGCGTGGTCGGCACCGGCATGATGGGCGTGACCTACGACGAGCTGGCGCAGGTGCAGCAGGACGCGGCGCCGAACGGCGAGCTCGAACCTGCGCGTCTGCTCGATGCCCAGGGCTCGGCGGCCGATCCGCTGGTGTTCTGCCGCAGCAACGCCGGCGCCGGCGCGGCGCTGCTGTCGCGGGTGTTCGGCATCCGCGGCTATTCCAGCTCGGTACACACCGCCTGCGCCTCGGGCGGCCAGGCGGTGGGCACGGCGCTGAAGCTGATCCGCCGCGGCGAGGCCGACTGCGTGCTGGCCGGCGGCTTCGATTCGATGATCAACCCGGTGGGCCTGGCGGGCTTCTGCCTGCTGAACGCGGTGTCGCCGGACAACGACGCACCCGAGCGCGCCAGCCGCCCCTTCGACGCCTCGCGCAACGGCTTCGTGCTCGGTGAAGGCGCCGGCTTCCTGGTGCTCGAGGAATGGCACGCGGCAAAGAAGCGCGGCGCGCGCATCTATGCCGAACTGGCCGGCGACGGCAATTCGCTCAGCAGCTACCGCATCACCGATTCGCACCCCTCCGGCGACGGGCCCATCCAGGCGATGCGCCAGGCCATCGCCGATGCCGGCGCCACACTGGCCGACGTCAACTACCTCAACGCGCACGGCACCTCGACGCCGATGAACGACCGCAGCGAATGCGCGGCGGTCAAGGCCGTCTGGGGCGACGCGCGCGCCTCGGTGGCGGTCAGTTCGACCAAGAGCGTCACCGGTCACCTGATCGCCGCCGCCGGCGCAGTGGAAGCGGCGATCTGCGCGCTGGCCATCCACCACGGCACGCTGCCGGTCAACGCCAACCTGCGCGAGCCCGACCCGGAGAACGACCTGGACATCGTGCGCGACAGCCCGCGCGCGCGCCGCGTGCGCATCGCGCTGTCCAACTCGCTCGGCTTCGGCGGCTCGAACAGCTGCCTGGCCTTCCGCCATCCGGACGACGTGGAGGCCGCATGATGAGCCGCCCGCGCATCCTCATCACCGGCAGCGGCGCCATCTGCGGCGCCGGTCAGACGCCGGACGCGATCCTGGCCGCGCTGCTGGAAAGTCGTTCGGCCGTCGGCCCGATCTCCCAGTGGGACCCGGCCGGCTGGCCGGTGGGCATCGCCGCCGAAGTGCAGGACTACAACGCCGGCAAGTTGACCGGCGACCGCAAGCTGCTGAAGCACATCCGCCGTACCGACGTCTTCGGCCTGTATGCCGCCGACCAGGCGATCGAGCAGGCCGGCTTCTCCGCCTGGCGCGAGACGCTGGACGATGGCGGCAAGGAGCGCTTTGCCGATGCCACCGGCGTCATCGTCGGTTCCGGCGGCGGCAGCTTCGGCAACCAGTACGACTACCTGCCGCTGATCGCCGCGGCCAAGGGCGAACTGCAAGCCTTCGGCCAGGAGCTGGCAGCCACCGTCAACCCGCTGTGGCTGCTGCGCTCGTTGCCCAACAACGTGCTCGGCCACGTCGGCATCCGCCAGGGCCTGAAGGGCACGAACGCCTGCATCACGCACCACAGCATCAGCGGCCTGCTGGCGCTGGCCGAAGCCACGGCCGCGCTGCGCGCCGGTGAATGCACACGCGCCGTGGTGGTGGCACACGACGCGCCGATCGAGGCGCAGACGCTGCTCTACTACCACCAGCTGGGTCTGCTGTCGGCCGACGCGCTGCGCCCCTTCGACGCGCGCCACGACGGCAGCGTGATGGGCGAAGGCGCGGCCGCGCTGACGCTGGAAACCGAAGCCGCCGCCGCCGAGCGCGGTGCGACGGTGCTGGGCGAGGTACTCGGCTTCGGCAGCGACGGCGAAGCGCTGGGGCTGCTGCCGGTGCGCGACGACGGCGACGGCCTGGTGCGCGCGATCCGCGGCGCGCTGGCCAACGCCGGGCTGCAGCCTGCCGACGTCGGCGTGGTGGTCGCGCACGGCAACGGCACGCCGAACTCCGACCGGTCCGAGGCGCGCGCGCTGGCGACGGTATTCGGCAGCGCGTTGCCGCCGGTCACCGGCTTCAAGTGGGCCTTCGGCCACCTGCTGGCCGCGGCCGGGCTGATCGACGCGGTGCTGGCCGTCACCGCGCTGCGCAGCGGCCGGGTGCCCGGCATCGCCGGCCTGGGTCAGCAGGACGCGGATGCACCGGCACTGCCCGCCGGCGCCGCGGCCTTTGCGCCGCGCGGCGACGTGGCGCTGGTGCTGTCGCGCGGTTTCGGCAGCACCAATGCGGCCTGCCTGCTGCGCGTGGCCGGTGGCTGAAGACGCGACGAAGGACGCCGCACGCTGCGGCGTCGACACCGTCGAGATCGCGCGCATCGAAAGACTGCTGGCCGAGACAGCGCCGGCCGACCTGGGCGCCTTTTTCTCCGCGCAGGAGTTGGCCGACGCCGGCGACGGCCCCGGCCGCGCGGCCAGCCTGGCGGCGCGCTTCGCCGCCAAGGAAGCCTGCACCAAGCTGTTTCCGCGCGAAGCCGCACTGGGCGCCGTCGGACCGGTGGACTTCGCCGTGGTGCGCGACGGCTACGGCGCCCCGGCCGTGCAGCTCAGCGACGCGGCCGAGCTGGCGCTCGGCCACAACCGGCTGGCCGACATCCGGCTGTCGCTGACCCACGACCGCCATTCGGCCACGGCCATGGCGCTGGCAAGGCCGGCGCAGGCTTCGCCTTCCTGGGCGGCGCGGCTGCTGTATGCGTTGCTGCCGCTGCGGCGCACGGTGGTTCTGGACAACCTGCAGAGGGTCTATGGTGAACGCGCCGACGCCGCCGAGATCACCCGCCTCGCCCAGGCCCACTACGGCCACCTCGGCCGCCTGTTCTGGGAGTTCCTTTGGTACCCGTGGCTGCCGCGCGCGCGCAAGCTGGCGATGGTGCGGGTCGAAGGCGTCGACGAGGTGCTGAAGGCCCATGCGCAAGGCAAGGGCGTGCTGGTACTGACCGGCCACTTCGGCAACTTCGAGGTGGCGACCAGTGCCGGGCTGGCGAGCTTTCCGCAAGCCGACGGCCGCTTCCATTTCGTGCGCCGGCCGATCCGCCCTGAATGGCTGGACCGGCTCGTGACGCGACGCTTCCGCAAGGCCGGCTTCGGCGTACTGCCCAAGCGCGGCGGCCTGGACGCGATCCTCGATTGCCTGGCCGCCGGCGACCTGGTGGTCTTTCCCTTCGACCAGCACGCGCAGCGCAAGGACGGCGTGCTGGTGGAGTTCTTCGGCCACCCGGCCGGCACCTTCCGCAGCCTGGCGGTGATCGCGCTGAGCACCGGTGCGCCGGTGCTGCCGGCCTCCTGCTGGCGCGAGCCCGATGGCCGCCACGTGCTGCGCTTCGAGGCGCCGCTGCAGGCCGTCGAGCACGAGGACGCGAACGAGGCGATCCGGCTGACGACCCGCGCCTTCAACCGGGCGCTGGAGCGGTTGATCGTGCGGCGGCCCGAACAATGGTGGTGGGTGCACCGCCGCTGGAAACCCTGGCCGGCGCGTCGTCGATAGAATCCGCCCCACATGCTGTGGGGCATAGAAAAAGGACCTCAGGGAGCCCACGGATCACGACCGGCAGCGGCGCGCGCGCCGCGGTGGGCCGTGCCGTTGGCGAGGTGTTTCTTTGCCCTCGTGCTGCTGTGCGGCCTGCACTCGCCGGCCCCGGCCCACGAGTCCGAGCAGTACAGCCTGCCCGAAGGCCGTGACTTCGCCGAACTCGGCCCGCACTTCACGCAGATCGTCCACGCGGCGCTGGTCGCCGCCGTCGCCGACGCCAACCGCAGCGCGGCACAGGCCGGCATCGGCGACGACCCGCTGCAGGCCGCGGACTTCATCGCCGCGCGAGTGTGGGAACGGCTGTTCCTCGCCTTCCCCACCAACGAGCTGCTCGATGCCAGCCTGAGCAGCGCCACGCTGCAGGCGCAGTACCCCGGCCTGGTGACGCTGCACTGGCCTGCGTCCTGGATCTACGACGACCCGATGCTGCTGCTCGACGTCAGCAAGTTCGTTCGGACCTTCTTCCGCGCCGGCACGGTCAGCGCCAACGGCATTCCGTTCGGCACCGACAAGATCATCCACTTCGTCAACCTGGGCCGCATCTACCACGTCAAGTACATCGCCGGTCTGCAGCAGGGCCTGAGCCCCGAGCAAGCCACCGAGGAAGCGATTGCGGCGACCTCGCGCAACCCGCTGACATCGGAGAACGGCCTGCTTGGCCTGGCCAGCACCGGCATCCGCTCCAACGGCGACCTGGCGGCCAACTATGCGGGGCTGCTCTTCTATCGCAACCTGAGCGAGCCGGTGCGCATCGGCGACGGCATGCGGCCGCCGCTGTTGCTGCGCGACGGCGATCACTGGCAGGTGCTGGCACGGCCCGACAGCGACTTCTTCACCGCCTACATCTCGCCGCACTGGAACGAGGTGCTGAACCCGAACACCTACCTGGGCTACGTCGGCGACCGCGTGCGCGAGCAGATCCGCCAGCGCTGCGAGCAGACCCTGGACAACTACCGCGACCCACGCGGACGCCTGCGCAGCCAGCTGCAGTTCGCGCAGATCGAGGCCGATCTGGCCCTCGTCGATGGCGGCGGCTACGACCATGAGACCGACACCGACGCCAACGTCAGCGTTGCTGCCCTGTGCTTCGACGCGTCCGAAGCCGCGGCGCCGCGCGCCGACGACGATCCGGCAGACGGTGTCGGCGGCGATGCGCTGGGGCGCACGCCGCTGTGGTGGGCCGCGCGGCTGGGCCGCCCCGAGCAGGCCGCGGCGATGAGTCTGTGGCCAGCGCAGTTGAACCAGCCCGATATCGACGGCGAGACGCCACTGCATGCCGCGACCCGCGCGCCCAGCCTGGCCATGCTGCAGTGGCTGCTGGCCCACGGCGCCGATCCGAACCCGGCCGCCCTGTACGGCGTGACGCCGCTGCTGCTGGCGGCCGAGCGCGGCAATGGCCACGCCGCCGCGGCACTGCTGAAGGCCGGTGCCGATCCGGACCGCCAGGGGCCCTTCGGGGCCACGGCGCTGCACCTCAGCGTGATGCGCGGGCACGCGCAACTGACCGATCTGCTGCTGGCCACCGGAGCCCGGCCGACGATCCCCGATGATCTGGGCAACACCGCGCTGCACATGGCCGCCGCCCACGGCGACGCCTGGCAGGCGCAGCGCCTGCTGGCCGCCGGCGCCGACCCGGACGCCCGCAACGCCTGGGGCGCGCGGCCGGCGGAAGAAGCTCTGCGCCAGGGGCACGGCGCGCTGGCGCGCCGCCTGGCGGCCGCCCACGAGGCGCCTTCCGATGCCGCCTCAGCGCCGGAACGCGGTTTGCCGCTGCAGGCCGCTGGCCTGCCGCCAGCACCAAGCGACCCAGCCTATGAGCACGCGCCTTAGGCAGGGTGTGGCGATGCTGCTGGTGGCGGCCGCCACACTGAGCGGCTGCAGCGGCCCTACGCGACACGGCACCATGCCCGATGGGCCGTCGCTGGCCGCCCAGCCGAGCGGCGACCTGCTGGTGCAGGCCTGGGGCCAGCAACTGGCCAGCTACGTCGACCGCGCCGGCCACGGCGACCCGGCTGCGCTCGCCCAGCTGCCGATGCTGCGCTCCGCGCCCGGCCTTCGGCCGGCACAGATCGTGTTTCGAGCCAACGACCTGGCGGCTTCACAGCCAGGCCAGGACGGCTTCGACCTGAGCGGCCTGCTGCTGGGCAGGCAGCAGCGCGACGGGCAGACTTGGTATGTCTTCGTCGACGGCGCGGGGGCGCGCGACGACGGCCGGCCGGTCGCGCTGACCGACCTGCGCCTGATGGCCCTGTCGCTGCAGAACGGCCAGCCCGTATGGCGCAGCAGCGCGCCGGATGCACAGGCGCTGCGCCGCTACGACGAGCACCGGGGCGCGCAGCGGGTGCTGCGCTTTCCGGCCGAGAACGATCGCTTCGCGCTGCAGCCCTGCGCGCCGGCGATCTGCGTCGAGGAAGCCACCTCCGGCGCGCGCTGGCGCCTCGACTGACCCGGCGCGGCCGCGCTGCGGGCCCGCGCCGCCATCACACCGCAGCCGGCTCCAGGCCGAGCAGGCGCATCGCATTGCCCTTCAGGATGCCGGGCTTGACCTTGTCCTTGAAGCCGGCCTCCTCGAAATCCTTCAGCCAGCGGTCGGGCATGATCAGCGGGAAGTCGCTGCCGAAGAGCACGCGGTCCTTCAGCAGCGAATTCGCGTACTGCACCAGTTGCGGTGCAAAGTACTTGGGACTCCAGCCGGACAAGTCGATCCACACGTTGGGCTTGTGCATCGCCAGGCTCAGCGCCTCGTCCTGCCACGGCCAGCTGGGGTGGGCAACGACGATCTGCATGTCCGGGAAGGCGATGGCCACGTCCTCCAGCAGCATCGGGTTGCTGTTCTGCAGCTTCAGGCCGCCGCCGCAGCGCATGCCCGAGCCGATGCCGCTGTGGCCGCTGTGGAAGATCGCCGGCAGCTTGTGCTCGGCGATCACCTCGTAGATCGGCCAGGCCATGCGGTCGGCCGGCAGGAAGCCCTGCACCGTCGGGTGGAACTTGAAGCCCTTGACGCCGTGTTGCTCGATCAGGCGCCGCGCCTCGCGCGCCCCCATCTTGCCCTTGTGCGGATCGATGCTGGCGAAGGCGATCATGATGTCCGGGTTGGCCATCGCCGCCTCGGCGATCTCCTCGTTGGGGATGCGCCGGCGGCCCATCTGCGTCTCGGCGTCGACGGTGAACATCACGAAGCCGATCTTGCGCTCCCGGTAGTAGGCCAACGCCTCGGCCATCGTCGGGCGCTTCGTCGAACCGAAGTACTTGTCGGCGGCGCGGTCGTATTCCTCGCCGTAGCTGTCGAAGGGGTTCCAGCACGACACCTCCAGGTGCGTGTGGGTGTCGATGGCGACGAGATCATTGACGTTCATGGCGTGCTCCGGAAGGTGGGCTGTTTTACTTACTCATCGTAATAAAGCACCAACCAGGCGAGCGAGGGCGCCGCCGTTGGCGATGCCTGCCATTCTTTCCGTTGCAGCAGGGCGGCGCAAGCTGCGATGATTGGTACTAACCCTATGGCGATAGTGACCAGGATATTTATTATCAGTAACCACTTGATCGGCCATGGCGCCACGCGCGGCGTGTCGCGCCGCGGCAACCCCAACCTACCGAAAGCCCTCCGAGCATGAACGTCTCTCCACGCTACCGCGCGGTCAAGGTCGGCGGGTGTCTGACCGCGCGCCACGAGGTCGACGCCACGGGCGCGCACCGACTGCGCTCTGCCGAGCCGCTGCAGCCCTACCCCGCGCGCCTGACCGACCGCCTGGAGGAATGGGCCCGCCACGCGCCCGATCGTGTCCAGGTCGCACGCCGCGGCCCGGACGGCGAATGGCGGAAGATCACCTACGCGCAGATGCTCGACCGCGTGCGCCGCATCGGCCAGGCCATTGCCGAACGCGGCCTGTCGCCGGAGCGGCCGATTGCGATCCTCTCGGACAACGACCTGGAGCACTACACGCTGGCCCTGGCCGCGCAATGGGTCGGTGTGCCTTACACGCCGGTGTCGGTGGCCTATTCGACGATCTCGCAGGACTTCGCCAAGCTGAAGCAGATCCTCGGCACGCTGACCCCGGGCCTGGTGTTCGCCGCCGACGGGCATGCCTTCCGCAACGCGATCGCCACCGTGGTGCCGCCCGAGACCGAGATCTGGGTGACGACCGGTGAGGACACGCCGGCGCTGCAGGGCCGGCGCATCACCCGCTTCGACACGCTGCTCGCCACCGAGCCGGGTGCACAGGAGATGGAAGCCCATGGCCACGTCGGGCCGGACACCATCGCCAAGTTCCTGTTCACCAGCGGCTCGACCAAGCAACCCAAGGGCGTGATCAACACCCAGCGCATGCTCTGCTCCAACCTGCAGATGCTGCGCCAGTGCTTCGCCTTCATGGCCGACGAGCCGCCGGTGCTGATCGACTGGCTGCCGTGGAACCACACCTTCGGCGGCAACCACAACACCGGCATCGCGCTGTACAACGGCGGCACGCTGTACATCGACGAAGGCAAGCCGACGCCGAAGGGCATCGAGCAGACGCTGCACAACCTGCGCGAAATCGCGCCGACGATCTACTTCAACGTGCCCAAGGGCTTCGAGGAGATCGCCCGCGCGATGGACAAGGACGCTCAGCTGCGCAAGACGCTGTTCTCGCGCGTCAAGGCCTTCATGTTTGCCGGCGCGGGTCTCAGCCAGGCGGTCTGGGACCATCTGGACCGCCATGCCGAGGCCGAGATCGGTGAGCGGATCTGCATCTTCACCGGCTTGGGCATGACCGAGACTGCGCCCTCCTGCACCTTTGCGCTCGGTACCGACGTGAAGAGCGGCGACATCGGCTTGCCGGCACCGGGCGTGCAGGTCAAGCTGGTGCCGGTGGACGGCAAGCTCGAGGCGCGCTTCAAGGGCCCGAACGTGATGCCGGGCTACTGGCGCGCGCCGGCCGAAACGGCTGCGGCATTCGACGACGAGGGCTTCTACCGCACCGGCGATGCGGTGCTCTTCGTCGACGAGGCCGACGTGCAGCGCGGCCTGCGCTTCGATGGCCGTATCGCCGAGGATTTCAAACTGTCCACCGGCACCTTCGTCAACGTCGGTCCGCTGCGCATGAAGATCGTGCTGGCAGGCGACCCGCTGGTGCAGGACGTGGTGCTGGCCGGGCTGAACCGCGACGACATCGGAGCGCTCATCTTCCCGCGCATCGACGACGCGAAGCGCCGCTACGGTCTGGCGGCCGATGCGACGCCGGCCGAGGTGCTGGCCCATCCCGAGGTGCGCGGCTTCTTCCAGGCGCTGGTCGACCGGCTGTGGCACGAAGGCACCGGCAGTGCCAACCGCGTGGCCCGCGCACTGCTGCTGGTGGAGCCACCGCACATCGACCGCGGCGAGGTCACCGACAAGGGTTCGATCAACCAGCGTGCGGTGCTGACGCAGCGCGCCGACCTGGTGGAACGCCTGTACGCCGAGACGCCGTCGGCGGACGTGATCCTGCCGCGGTGCTGAGCCCGATGCCTGCAGCGGACGATGCCCGGCCCGCGGCACAGCTCGATCAGCGCGCGATGCAGCGCCTGGTGGGCTACCAGTTGACGCTGGCCGAGGTGGCGTCGCGCCGCGTCTTCCAGCGCCACGTCGGCACGCCGTTCAAACTGCGGCCGGTGGAGTTCACGATCCTGGTGCTGCTGCTGGAGAACCAGCGGGCCACGCCGAAGCAGCTGGCGCTGACGCTCGGTGTGCCGCCGCCGAACGTGACGGTGCTGGTGGACCGGCTGGAACAGCGCGGCCTGTTGCAGCGCCAGCGCAGCACCACCGACGGCCGGGCGATGAACCTGCAGCTGACCGACAAGGGCACCGAACTGGCGCGCCGCGCGCAGCGGGTGTCGTTGAGCATGGAATCCGGTCTGCTGGCGCCACTGTCGGCCGCCGAGCGCGCCATGCTCGGCGAACTGCTGCACAAGCTGGCGCAGGGCGGCGCCGGAACGGTGTCACCGCCGGCACCGTAGCCCGCCGCGGCCACCGTCGGCGCGCGGCGCGCGCCGCCATGGACCTGCCCGATCAGCACGCCATGCTCGCCGCGCTGCAGATGCGCCACCGCGGCCGCGCCCAGGCGGGTGGCCAGCATGCGGTCGGACACGCCCGGCGCACCGCCGCGCTGCACGTGGCCCAGCTTGCACACGCGCATGTCGAAGCCGAGGCGCGATTCGTGCGCCTTGAAATACTGCGCCAGCGCATCGGCATCGTGCGCCGCGCCTTCGGCCACGACCACCAGCGCATGCGACTTGCCGCGCCGATAGGCATCGTGGATCTCCGCAGCCACCGCTTCGGGCGGCTGCGGTTCTTCGGGCACGCAGATGGCTTCGGCGCCACCGGCAATGCCGACCATCGCCGCCAGATAGCCGCAATCGCGCCCCATGACTTCGACGAGGAAGCCGCGGCGGTGCGAGGACGCCGTCACGCGCAGCCGGTCCACCGATTCCAGCGCCACGTCGATCGCCGTGGTGGCGCCGATGGTGATGTCGGTGCCGAGCAGGTCGTTGTCGATGGTCGAGGCGACACCCACCACGGCCAGGCCGCGTGCCGACAGCGCGTGCGCGCCACCCTGCGAGCCATTGCCGCCGATCACCACCAGTGCGTCGATGCCCTGCGCCTGCAGCGCCGCGAGCGCCTGCTGCTGGCCGGCGTCGGTGCGCATCTCGGCACAGCGCGCGCTGCCGAGCATCGTTCCTCCGAGCGCCAGAATGCCGCCGACCTCGCGCGGGCCGAAGGGCACGAACTGGCCGGCGATCAGGCCGCTGTAGCCGTTGCGCACGCCGACGACCTGCATCCCCGCGGCCAGCGCGCTGCGCGTCACCGCGCGGATCGCGGCGTTCATTCCGGGGGCGTCGCCCCCGCTGGTCAATACGGCCAAACGCTTCATGGCACAGGAGTCCTTCCGGTTCGCGGCGACAATCGCGCCCTCGATGAATCCCGGCATTGTCTACGCCACCCTCGCCTTCGTGATGTGGGGGCTGTTCCCGCTGTACTTCCACCGCATCGCCGCGGTGCCGGCGCTGGAGGTGATCCTGCACCGCTCGGCCTGGTCGATGCTGTTCGTGCTGGGCCTGCTCGCGGCCTTGGGGCGCTTCGACTGGTTGCGCAGGCTGCGTTCCCAGCCGCGGCAGATCGGCAGCTTCGCGCTCAGCGCGCTGCTGCTGTCGGGCAACTGGCTGCTGTACGTGTATGCGGTGCAGAGCGGCCAGGTGGTCGAGGCGAGCCTGGGCTACTTCATCAACCCGATCGTCAGCGTGCTGCTCGGCGTGCTGGTGCTGCACGAACGGCTCAACCGCGTGCAGTGGACGGCGGTGGCGCTGGCCGCGGCCGGCGTGCTGTGGCTCACGGCGCTGGGTGGCCGGCTGCCGTGGATCGCGCTGCTTCTGGCGGTCAGCTTCGGCCTCTACGGTCTGATGCGCAAGACCTCGTCGCTCGGCGCGCTGGAGGGCCTGGCGTTGGAGACGATGCTGATGGCGCCGCTGGTCGTGCCATTGCTCAGCTGGTGGACGCTGCGCGGCAGCGGCGCGCTGGCCCACGGCGACGTGGCACTGAACAGCTGGCTGATCATCGGCGGTCCGATGACGGCGCTGCCGCTGCTGCTGTTCGCCGCCGGTGCGCGGCGCCTGCCGCTGGCCACCGTCGGGCTGATCCAGTACGTGTCGCCGACCATCCAGCTGGCGCTCGGCGTGTGGGTGTTCCACGAGCCCTTCGACCGGGCCAAACTGCTCGGCTTCGCCTTCATCTGGGCAGCACTGGCCCTGTACTCGGCGGACGGCTGGCGGCGCAGCCGCGTGGCCGTCGCCGCCGTCTGAGACTCAAGGCTGCACGGAGCTGCGGATCAGGTGGTCGAAAGCCGACAGCGCCGCCTTGGCGCCGTCGCCGGCAGCGATGACGATCTGCTTGTAGGGCACGGTCGTCGCGTCGCCGGCGGCGAACACGCCCGGCAGATTGGTGGCACCGCGCGCGTCGACGATGATCTCGCCGAAGCGGCTCAGTTCCACCGTGCCCTTCAGGAACTCGGTGTTCGGCACCAGGCCGATCTGCACGAACACGCCGGCCAGGTCGACCGCCTGCTCTTCGCCCGTGCCACGGTGCTTGAAGCGCAGGCCGTTGACCTTGTGGCCGTCGCCGGTGATCTCCAGCGTCTGCGCGTTCGTGTGCACCCTGACGTTGGGCAGGCTCAGCAGCTTCTTCACCAGCACGGCGTCGGCCTTCAGCTGGTCCATGAACTCGAACAGCGTCACGTGCTCGACCACGCCGGCCAGATCGATGGCCGCCTCGACGCCGGAGTTGCCGCCGCCGATGACCGCGACCTTCTTGCCCTTGAACAGCGGGCCGTCGCAATGCGGGCAGTAGGCCACGCCCTTGGTGCGGTACTCGGCTTCGCCCGGCACGTTGACGTTCTTCCAGCGCGCGCCGGTGGACAGGATCACCGTGCGCGCCTTCAGCTCGGCGCCGTTGGCCAGCTTCACGCCCGTCATGCCGCCGGTCGTGGCCG
>JBGAII010000216.1:0-5941 GCA_044225625.1 Rubrivivax sp. | reverse complement strand
GCTGCTGCTGGCGGTGGAGGCGGCCGCACGGACCGGCATCGTCAACCCGGTGTTGATCCCGCCGCCGCTGGTGGTGGCGCGCCATGCGGTGGACATCCTGGCCAGCGGCAGTTTCGCCGCGCCGCTGGGCCATACGCTGTACCTGCTGGCGGTCGCCTACGCAGTGGGCTGCCTGCTCGCCATCGGCGTGGGTCTGGCCATGGGCCGCAATGCCTTCGTCGACGGGCTGTTCGAGCCGCTGGTCGAGGTGCTGCGCCCGCTGCCCAAGCCGGCGCTGCTGCCGCCGCTGATGCTCTTCCTCGGCCTGGGCGATGCGATGAAGCTCACGGTGATCGGTCTGGGCGTGTTCTTTCCGGTGCTCATCAACACCATCCAGGGCGTGCGCGGCACCGACCCGGTGATGCTGGACACGGCGCGCACCTTCCAGCATTCGCGGCCCGCGCTGCTGTGGAAGGTGGTGCTGCCGTCGGCCATGCCGCTGATCCTGTCGGGCATGCGCGTGGCGCTGGGCATCGGGCTGGTGCTGGTGGTGGTGGCGGAAATGATGGCCGGCACCGGGGGCATCGGCTTCCTCATCGTCGACATGCAGCGCTCGTTCCGCATTCCCGACATGTATGCCTGGAGCGCCATCCTCGCCGTGCTCGGCTTCGGCCTGAACGAGGTGTTCGAGCTGATCGAGCGTCGGCTCCTGCATTGGTCCGGCACGCGCGACGCGCCGGCGTGATTGCCGCCGCCGGCCATCCGATCCCCAGTCCCCCCAGCCCCTCAGCCCCCACCGCAAGGACCTGCCACCATGACCACACCGACTCTGCGCCGCCGTACCGCCATCGCCGCGATGGCCGCCACTTCGCTCGGCCTGGCCGCACCCGCGGTCCGCGCCCAGACCACCAAGCTGCGCATCAGCACCATACCGATCTTCGACATCGCGCCGCTGCAGGTGGCCATCGTCAAGGGCTTCTTCGCGGCCGAGGGCCTGGAAGTCGACACCACGCCGATCCAGGGCGGCGCGGCCGGCATTCCGGCGCTGGCAGCCGGCCAGGTGCAGATCGCGTTCAGCAACATCGTCTCGACCATCCTGGCCGCCAAACAGGGGCTGGGCATCGACATCATCGCCGCTGCCAGCAACACCGGCGATGCGCCGCCCGATCTGGCGGGCCTGATCGCCAAGAAGGGCGCGCCCTTCAAGACCGGCAAGGACTTCGAGGGCAAGCGCATCGCGGTGAACACGCGCAACAACATCATCTGGCTCTATGCCCGCGCCTGGGTGCGCACCACCGGCGGCAACCCCGATGCGGTGACCTACCTCGAGGTGCCGTTTCCGCAGATGGTGGACGCGGTGCGCGGCGACCGTGTCGATGCCGCCTTCGCGGTCGAGCCCTTCATGTCCGCCGGCGTCGCGAGCGACATGCAGGTGGTCGGTTGGCCGTACACCACCGTGCAGAAGGGCTTTCCGGCCGCGCAGTACGTGGCCAGCAGAAGCTTCATCCAGCAGAACCCGGCGGTCATCGAGCGCTGGGTGCGTGCCCTTCACAAGGGCGTCGACTGGGCCAACCAGAACCTGGGCTCCGAAGAGCTGGCCAAGATCATCTCCGGCTACACCCGCATTCCCGCCGAGCAGGTGATGAAGCTGCCGATTCCGGCCTTCCAGAAGACCGTGGACCCGGCCGCGCTCGATCCGGTGGTGGCGGAGATGCGCCGCAACGGCATGCTCGACGGTCCTTTCGACGCCAAGGCCCTGCTGTACCGCACCGCCACCCAGGCGGTGCGCTGAGCGGCGGCCCCGCGTGATGCCCCACGACGACGCCCTGCTGGTCCACGGCGACATCGTCACCATGGACCCGGCGTGTCCGCGCGCCGAGGCGATGGCGGTGCGTGCCGGGCGCATCGTGGCCGTCGGCAGCGCGGCCGCGGCGCGCGCCGCACTGGGTGCGGCGCCGGCGCGCGAACTGCGCTACCGGCAGGGCACGGTGGTTCCCGGGCTGATCGACACCCACAACCACATGCATTGGACGGGCATGCAGGCCTGTCTGGTCGACCTGGCCCCGGCGCGCAACATCGCCGATATCCAGCAGGCCGTGCTCGCCTACGCGCAGCGTCATGCCGAGCAGCCGTGGATCGTCAGCGGCGGCGGCTGGCACGTGGCCCAGCTGGACGAGGCGCGCTACCCGACCCGGCAGGAGCTCGATGCCGTCTGTGCCGATCGCCCGGTGTACCTGCCGCGCGTCGGCCACGCCGCGGTGGTCAACAGCCTCGCGCTCGAACGCGCCGGCATCGGCCGCGACACGCCCGACCCCGAAGGCGGGCGCATCGAGCGCGACGCGGCAGGCGAGCCCACCGGTCTGCTGCTCGAGCCGCCGGCCTTTCAAATGGTGGCGCGGCTGATTCCGCCGATGTCGCTGCGGGAACAGGCCGATGCCCTGGCCGCCGTGCAGCAGACCTACCATGCGGCCGGCCTGACCGGCATCATGGACCCGGGTGTCACCCCCGAGATGATGCGCGTGTACCAGCAGCTGTGGCGCGACGGCGCGCTGACGATGCGCTCGGTGCTGATGCCGCTGGCCGACGCCAGCCTGCCGCTGCAGGACAACCTGGCGCGCATCAGCCATGCCGGCCTGGCCACCGGCTTCGGCGATGCGCGGCTGAAGCTCGGCGGCGTCAAGCTGTTCCTCGACGGCGGCGCGTCGCTGGGCACCGCGCTGATGCGCGAGCCCCATCCCGACGAGCGCTGCAACTGCGGCATCCAGGTCACGCCGACCGAGACCTTCCGCGAGATCGCGTGGCAGTGCGCGCGGCTGGGCTGGTCGCTGGGCGTGCACGTGGTGGGTGGCAAGGCCATCGACATCGCGCTCGACGTGTTCGCCGAGATCGACCGCGAGATCCCGCTGCGGCCGCTGCGCTTCACGCTGATCCACGCCTACCTCTGGCCGGACGAGCGCAACATCCGCGAGGCTGCGCGCATGGGCATCGTCGTCGCGACGCAGTGCTCGATGCAGTTCGCCTTCGGTCCGCTGCTGGTGCGCCGCTTCGGCACCGGGCGCATGGCCGCGGCCACCCCGGTGCGCAGCTGGCTGGACGCGGGCGTGGTGGTGGGCGGCGGCTCGGATTCGCCGATCACGCCCTATCAGCCGCTGCTCGGGCTGTGGCAGGCGCGCACGCGCCACATCGCCGGCAGCGACGAGCCGGTGGGGCGGCAGCAGGTGGTCAGCGGCGAGGAGGCGCTGGCGCTGTACACGCGCAGCGCCGCCTACCTGAGCTTCAGCGAGCACGAGCGCGGCATGCTGCGGCCGGGCCTGCTGGCCGACTGGACGGTGCTGTCGGTCGACCCGGTGCGTTGCGAATCGGAGGCCCTGCGCGGGGCCGAGGTGCTGGCCACCGCGGTGGATGGCCAGGTCGTGTACGAGGCCTGAGGCGATGAAGCGCGACCACCGCGTCTGGGGTGTCGGCCTGCTGCTGCTGCTGCTGCTGCTGTGGCAGGTGTCGGCGCTGCGCTGGGTGTCGAGTACCAACTGGCCGCCGGTCACCGAGGTGGCGCGCGCGCTGGTCGCCGGCCTGCGCTCGGGCGAATTGCTGCAGGTCTTCGGCTCGACGCTGTGGCGCATGGCGACGGGCTTTGCGCTGGGCAGCCTGGCCGGGGTGGTGCTGGGGCTGGCGATGGGCAGCCTGCCGCGGGTGAACGCGGCGCTGCGGCCGCTGGTCGAGTTGGTGCGGCCCATTCCCATTCCGGCCATCATCCCGCCGCTGATCCTGCTGCTGGGCATCGACCATGCGATGAAGGTCTTCATCGTCGCCTTTGCCTGCTTCTTCCCGGTGCTGGTCAACACCATCGGCGGCGTGCGCTCGGTCGACCGCACGGCGCTGGACGTGGCGCGCACGCTGCAGGTCGGGCGTTTGCGCACGCAGCTGCAGGTGGTGTTGCCGACCAGCCTGCCGTACATCCTAGCGGGGCTGCGCATCAGCCTGGCGCTGGCGCTGATCGTCAGCGTGGTGGCCGAGATGATCGCCGGCTCGGAAGGTGTCGGCTACTACATCATGACCATGCAGTTCGCGATGCGCGCCAGCGACATGTATGCGGCGATCGTGCTGCTGGCAGCGCTGGGCTATGGGCTCAACCGGGCCGTGCTGGCCGTCGAGCACCGGCTGCTGCACTGGTGGCATCGCGAGGCCGGCTGAAGCCCGGAACTTGCCAACCCGGGATCCTCGAACAGCTACTCGATGTTCTGCACCTGCTCGCGCATCTGCTCGATCAGCACCTTCATTTCGACCGACACGTTGGTCAGCTCCAGCGCCGCCGATTTCGAGCCCAGCGTGTTGGCCTCGCGCTGCAGTTCCTGGATCAGGAAGTCCAGTCGTTTGCCGACCTCGCCACCGTGGCGCAGCAGCCGCTCGATCTCGTCCAGGTGCGCGCGCAGCCGCGCCAGTTCCTCGGCCACGTCGATGCGGATCGCGTAGGCCGCGGCTTCGTTGAGCGCGCGTTCGCGCAGGTTGTCGGCGCTGAAACTCTGCGCCGCGCCGGTGGTGGCCAGCGCCTCGTTCCAGCGCTCCAGGAAGCGCTGCTGCTGGCGCTGCACCACGGCCGGCACCATCGGTTCCGCCGCGGCAGCCAGCGCGCGCAGCCGCTGCAGCTTGTCCAGCAGCACTTCGACCAGCCGGGCGCCTTCGCGCTCGCGGGCCTCGCGCAGGCCCTGGATGCCCTCGCGTGCGGCCTGCAACGCGGCTTCGTCCAGCCGCTCGGCGGGGGCCGCTCCGCGGCACCACAGCAGCGCCTCGTTCACCGACAGCGGACGGGCTTCGGCCAGCCAGCCGCGCACCAGACCGTCGAGCCGGCTCAGGCGGTTCAGCTGCTCCGGCACGGGCGACGGCCAGCCCGCGTCGGCCTCGCGGGCGGTCGACAGGCGCAGTTCGATCTTGCCGCGACGGAAGGCCGCGCCCAGCAGGTCGCGCAACGCCGGCTCCAGCGAGCGCAGCTCGTCGGGCAGGCGGAAGGCCAGGTCGAGGAAGCGGCCGTTGACGGAGCGCAGCTCGATGTTGACGGCGGCACGGTCCGTGCTTTCCGGCGCCGCCGACTGGGCATGGGCGTAACCGGTCATGCTGTAGACTGACATCGAAGCTCTGCCCTCAGAAAACCGCCGATTATGTCGAAGCCCAAACCCGCTCCGCTGCCTTCGGGCACCGTGGTGGGCGGCTATACGATCGTCAAGAAGCTCGCCGCCGGCGGCTTCGGCGTGGTCTACCTGGCCGAGGACGAAAAGCAGCACCTGGTGGCGCTGAAGGAATACCTGCCGGCCTCGCTGGCCGAGCGCGCGCCGGGCGAGCTGACGCCGCGCGTCAAGCCCGACAAGCAGCCGCTGTACCGGCTGGGGCTGAAGAGCTTCTTCGAAGAAGGCCGCTCGCTGGCGCAGATCGCCCACCCCAGCGTGGTGTCGGTGCTGAACTTCTTCCGCGAGAACGAAACCGTCTACATGGTGATGAACTACCTGCAGGGCGACACGCTGCAGGACTTCATCATCACCGCGCGCGACCTGAAGCGCGACAAGGTGTTCCGCGAGTCGTCGATCCGCAGCCTGTTCGACGAGATCCTGCGCGGCCTGCGCATCGTGCACCAGCACAAGATGCTGCACCTGGACATCAAGCCGGCCAACATCTTCGTCACCAACGACAACCGGGCGGTGATGCTCGACTTCGGCGCGGCGCGCGAGGTGCTGAGCAAGGAAGGCAACTTCATCCGGCCGATGTACACGCCCGGTTTCGCCGCGCCGGAGATGTACCGCCGCGACGGCACGCTCGGCCCCTGGACCGACATCTATGCCATCGGCGCCTGCATCTATGCCTGCATGCAGGGCTACCCGCCGAACGACGCGCCGCAGCGGCTGGAGAAGGACCGCCTGGCGCTGAGCCTGTCGCGGCTGCGCAATGTCTACAGCGACAACCTGATCGAGGTCAC
>JBGAII010000215.1:0-6035 GCA_044225625.1 Rubrivivax sp. | reverse complement strand
CCGATCCTCGACATCTTCTATGTGCGCAGCGGCATGACGCGGCAGGTCAACGTCTCGACCAAGGCCTGCGCGCAGGTCATGGGCCATCTCACCAAGGTGATCTATTTCGGCGCCCTGATCGCCGATCCGGCCGGCCGCGAGATCGAGCAGTGGTTGGTCATGGGGTTCGCCTCGGTCTTCGCCGTGATCGGAACTACCCTCTCGCGCAGCGTGCTGGACCGGCTGTCCGACAAGCAATTCTATTACTGGACGCGCCGGATCGTGATCGCGATCGGCACTGTGTACATCGCGCAGGGCGTGTGGCAGATGGCGACCCAATGAGCCCCCCATGGTGAGCGACAAGACGGAAAAGCAACAGGTGCAGGAGTTGCTCGATCGGCTGCCGGACGATTGCTCGTTTGCCGACATCCAGCGCGCGATCGCGGTCCTGATGTGGCCCAAGACCGGCGATGGGAAACTCAAGCCACCTGAGCGGCTATCACCTGATGAAGTGAAACGTCGCCTGCGCGAATGGCTCAAATCGGAGAAGGACAAATGAAGGACCGCGTCTCGATCGATCTCAAGGACGGCGTCGCCGACGTGCGCCTGATCCGCGCTGACAAGATGAACGCGCTCGACCGGGCGATGTTCGACGGCATCGTCGAGGCGGGCGAGCAGCTCGCGAAGATGAAGGGCCTGCGCGCCGTGGTGCTGTCGGGCGAGGGCAGGGCATTCTGCGCCGGCCTCGACATGCAGAGCTTTGCCGCCATGGGCGATGCCGGCGTGCCCGGCGCGCGCGATCTCGCCAAGCGCACCCACGGCATCGCCAACGTACCGCAGCAATGCGCCTGGCAGTGGCGCACGCTTCCCGTACCGGTGATCGCCGCCGTGCACGGCGTGGCGTTCGGCGGCGGCTTCCAGCTGATGCTGGGTGCCGACATGCGCTTCATTGCCGCCGACACGCGGTTGTCGGTGATGGAGATCAATTGGGGCCTGGTGCCCGACATGGGCGGCATGGCGCTGATGCGTCACCTGGTGCGCGACGACGTGGCGCGCGAACTGGTCTACACCGGCCGTGTGTTCAATGGCCAGGAGGCGCTGCAGCTGGGCCTGGCGACCCGCGTCAGCGCCGATCCGTATGCCGACGCGCTGGCCCTCGCACGCGAGATCGCCGACCGGCCCCCGAAGGCCATGCGCGCGGCCAAGCGGCTGCTCGATCTCGCGCAGCAGGCCGACGCCAAGGCGATGCTGCTGGCCGAGAGCCGCGAGCAGGCCGCGCTGATCGGCGCGCCCGAGCAGGTCGAAGCGGTGCGCGCCCGCCTCGACAAGCGCAAGGCGGTGTTCCAGGACGCCTGAGCAGGCGCAGCTCAGCTGCGGTAGTTCGGCTTGCGCTTGCCGAGAAAGGCCTGGATGCCTTCGGCCAGGTCGCCGTTGGCGACAGTCAGCACCTGGTTGCGGTCCTCCATCGCGATCGCGCTCGGCAGATCGTTGCCGTCGACGGCCGCCCAGAAGCACTCCTTGGTCAGGCGCAGGCCCAGCGGTGCGGTGGCCAGCATGTCCTGCGCCAGCGCCTCTCCGGCCGCTTCCAGCTGATCGGCCGGCACCACCTCGGACACCAGGCCGACGCGCAGCGCCCGTTCGGCATCGATGAAGCGGCCGGTGTACAGCAGTTCGGCCGCCACCGAGGTGCCGACCAGTCGTGGCAGGTGGTAGCTGGCGCCCATCTCGCACCCGGACAGGCCGATCTTGATGAAGGCGCAGTTCATCTTCGTGCCGGCGGCGGCAATGCGCACGTCGCAGCCGAGTGCGATCGAGAATCCGCCGCCGGCCGCGTGACCGTGCAGCAGGCCGATGACCGGCTGCGGGCAGCGCCGCATGCGCATCACCAATCCGCTGAACTCGCGCTGGCTGCGCAGCATCGGGTCGGCGCCGGCATCGAGCGGTGTGCCACCCTGCGCCTTCATGTCGAGCCCGGCGCAGAACGCGCGGCCGGCGCCGCGCAGCACGACGACGCGCACGGCGTAGTTGCGCTCCAGCCCGGCGAAGTAGTCGTTGAGCTCGTGCAGCAGCTGCGGATTCAGCGTGTTCAACTGTTCCGGCCGGTTGAGCGTCACCCAGTCGGCCGCGCCGCGGGGTTCGATGAGCAGATGTTCGTAGCGCATGCCGTCTCCTGGGTCGCAAAGGGCACAAGCTAGCATGCCGCGCATGGAATGGTCCTTTGCACGCTGGCTGCCGGTATGGCGGCAGCCCGGTACCTTGCGTGCCGATCTGATGGCCGGCCTGACCGGCGCCGTGGTCGTGCTGCCGCAGGGCGTGGCCTTCGCCACGCTGGCCGGGCTGCCGCCGCAGTACGGTCTGTATGCGGCGATGCTGCCGTGCATCGTCGCCGCGCTCTTCGGCTCGAGCCGCTTGATGGTCACCGGGCCGGCGAACGCCATCTCGCTGACGACGATGGCGCTGATCGCGCCGCTGGCGCTGCCGGGTTCGCCGGACTACATCCGGCTGGTGCTGACGCTGAGCTTCCTGGTCGGTGCGCTGCAGCTGCTGCTGGGCCTGGCGCGGGTCGGCGCGATCGTCGAACGCGTGCCGCATTCCGTGGTGGTGGGCTTCACCACCGGCGCGGCGCTGCTGATCATGGTCAATCAGCTCGCGCCTGCCCTCGGCCTGCAGCTGCCGCGGGCCAGCTCCGTCTGGGCCCAGCTGAAGGCGGTGGCGTCGCACCTGGGCCAGGCTCAGCCGATGGCCGTGATCGTGGCCGCCGCGACGGTGGCGGTGGCCCTGCTGGCCCGGCCGCTGAACCGCTGGGTGCCGGCGATGCTGATTGCCGTGCTGGCCGGCACGCTGGTCGCCAAGCTGCTGGCCTGGGCCATGCCGGCCTGGCCCGCGCTGGTGACGGTGCAGGCGCTGCCCGGGCCGCTGCCGCCGCTGTCGTGGCCGGACCTGAGCATCGACACCGTGCGCAGCCTGTTCGGCGCGACGCTGGTGATGACGCTGCTGGCGCTGACCGAGGCCACTGCCATTGCCAAGGCCGTCGCGCGCCAGTACCGCGACACGCTCGACGGCAATCGCGAGTTCATCGGCCAGGGTCTGGCCAACCTGGCGGGATCGTTCTTCTCGTCGATGCCGGCCAGCGGTTCGTTCAACCGCTCCGGCGTCAACGTCGAGGCCGGGGCACGCACGCCGCTGGCGGCGGCGAGCGCGGCCGTCTTCCTGGTGCTGATCCTCAGCGGCGTGGCACCGCTGGCCACGCACCTGCCGCTGGCCGTGGTGGCCGGGCTGCTGTACGTCGTCGCGCGCGGGCTGATCGACGTCGCCGAGCTGCGGCGCCTGTGGACCGAAGAGCCGCTGGAGCGTGTGCCGCTGGCGGTGACGCTCGTCGGCACCGTGGTGTTGTCGCTGGAATGGGCGATCCTGCTCGGCATCACCAGTGCGCTGGTAGTGCGCCGTTCGGCGCGCTGAGCAGCCGCTAAAGTGAAGCCATGAGCCGACCCATCCTCGCCATCGACGCCGACGGTGTGCTCGTCGACCTGCACGCCGGCTATGCGCGGGCCTGGCGGCAGGCCTTCGGCGTGACGCTCGCCGAACGCGACCCGCAGGCCTACTGGCCGATGGACCGCTGGCACGCCGATCCTCTCGATGCCGATCAGCGCCTGCAGCTGCGCCAGCAGTTCCAGAAGCCCGAGCTGTGGCAGACGCTGCCGGCGATCGCCGGCGCGATCGATGCCTGTCACCGGCTGCACGACGCGGGCTACGAGCTGGTGTGCGTCACCGCGCTCGACGCGCAGTTCCAGCAGGCTCGGCAGGACAACCTGACGGCGCTGGGCTTTCCGATCCGCAGGGTGATCGCCACCGGCCACCAGGAAGGCGAGCGCAGCCCCAAGGCCGACGCCATCGCACAGCTGCAGCCGGTGGCCTTCGTCGACGACTACATCGCCTACCTGCGCGGCATACCGTCCAGCGTCCATGCGGCGCTGATTCTGCGGGCGCAGAACGGCAGCCCGAACGTCGGCGACGACCTGAAGCATGCGCGCTCGATCCATCAGGACCTGTCCGACTTCACCGACCACTGGCTGGGCGGTGGCCGCTGAGTCTCCCCCTTCGGATGGATTCCCTTGCGGCGCCGAAACGCGGATCATCGCGCCGCACGTGAACGTTGGGCCGCCAGGGAGCAGCAGAAATGATCTTCGACGAACGCACAGAGGGTGACTACCGGATCTATGCCGGTGCCCTGGAGGCACCGCGCGGGCAGGGCTACATCGCCGCGCTGGTCGTGAACCGGATCGGCGATGCGGGGCACAAGCCGCGCGAGGCCTTTCGCGACGACAGCCTGGCCTGCGGGCACCGCTGGCCGTCGGCCGCCGAGGCGCTGAGCTATGCCCTGAACAAGGCGCGCGAGCTCATCCAGCGCGACCCGCAGCGTCTGCACTGCTGAGCGGCGCCGCGCCGGCCGCCTCGTACAGCCGCGCCGCCCGCCGCAGGCGTTCGGCCACCTGCGCGGCCAGTTCCTTCGGTGCCACGACACGCACCTGGTCGCCGTGGCGCAGGATGTCCATCACCAGCTCGGTGCTGTCGGCATAGGGCAGGCGCAACTGCAGGCTGCCGTCGGCCAGCCTCTGCGACTGCTGCTGCGGATGCCACTGCTCGGTAGCCACCCACTGCGCGGCCTCGGGGCTGAAACGCAGCGTGGCCCACTTCAGGCGCTGGCCCGAGAAGACGCCATAGCCGCCGTCGAGCTCCGCCTTGACCGTGGCCAGCGGGACGTCCCTGGCGTGCTGTGCCAGCACCGTGGCCTCGCGCACCGCGTCGAGTGCAAAGCGGCGCAGGCCGTCGCTGCGGTGGCACCAGGCGTCCAGGTACCAGGTGTTGCGGTAGTGCGTCAGGCGCTGCGGCGACACCTCGCGCCGGCTCTCGCTGCCGCGGGTTCGCGTGTAGTACAGCAGTTCGATGCGCCGCCTCTCCAGCAGCGCGCTGCCGATCAGCTCGAAGAAGCGCGCGTTCACCGGTCGGCGCGCAGCGGCGACGATGTTGACGCGCTGCATCAGCTCGCGCGCCGCCACGTCGTCGGCGCCGAGCATGCCGTGCAGCTTGTCCAGCAGCGGCTGCAGGTGGCGTCCGAGCACGCCTTCGGCCTCGAGGCCCTGGATCAACTGGTGCATGGTCAGCAGTGCGTGGATCTCCTTGTCGCTGAACCAGAGGCCTGGCAGTTCGTGGCTGCGGCTGCGGCTGTCGCCGCCGAAGCGATAGGCGTTGTCCATGCGGTCGTAGACGATCGGCGCGTCCATGCGTTCGCGCAGGTACTGCAGGTCGCGCTTCAGCGTCGCGGGCGACACCTCCAGCTCGGCGCGGAGGGTCTCGAAGTCGATGCGCCCGCGGTTGCGGATCAGCAATTCGATCTTGTAGAAGCGTTCGGTACGGTCCATCGGCCGATCTTAAGCGCGGCCACCATCACAGGATCACGCCATGAGCTTGTGGCCCACGACACTGCCGTCATGCGCCGGGCAAGGGGCCCCAAGCGCGACGAACGGAGTGAGCCATGGTCCAGACCCTTCTTGCCTTCGATTCCGACGCCCTGACCGCCGATGCCAAGCTCGGCTTCGACATCGGCTGGGACCACGCCCGGCACGGCCTGCCGCCGCCGCCGGAGCAGTGGCTGGACGGCAACCCGCTGCAACAGGGCTGGCGCGCCGGCAAGGCCTGCTTCGGCGACCGCACCCGCGGCGCGTCGTCGCGCGTGCGGCGCTGGCTGGCGTTGCGCCTGCAGGCCTGGCTGCGTGGCTTGGCTTTCGAGCTGGCCGAGGTCACGCCGCACTATCTGGGGCAGATCGAGGTGGCGTTATGCCCGATCACGCGGCGGCCACTGGCGGCCGCAGACGCGTCCATCGATCGGGTCTGCGACCGTGCCGGCTATGCCGCCGGCAACCTGGTGGTGATGAGCACCGCCGCCAATCGCGCCAAGGGCGGGCTGGACTTTGCCGCAGCGCAGTCTCGCGCGCGGTTGGCCGCCGAGGCGCCCGACGGCTGCGTCGACGGGCTCGACGCCGCAGCCTGGCAGCGCG
>JBGAII010000008.1:0-54751 GCA_044225625.1 Rubrivivax sp. | reverse complement strand
ATGGCCAGCTTCGCGCCGGGGCAGGTGCGGGCTTACTTCCCGTCGCTGGTGAAGGTGGCGCTGCGCCTGCGCGGCCGCTGGCAGCGTGCGGCGCGCGCCGGGACGCCGATTCCGCTGCAGGCCGACCTGATGCGCTTCACCGTCGATGCCATCGCCGGCCTGGCCTTCGGCAAGGACATCAACACGCTGGAAGCCGGCGACGACGTGATCCAGCGCCACCTGGACAAGCTGCTGCCGGCGATCTACCGGCGCGTGCTCAGCCTCGTGCCTTACTGGCGCTGGTTCCGGCTGCCGGCCGACCGCGAACTGGAGCGCAGCGTCGCGGCGATCAACGCCGAGATTGCCGCGCTGGTGGCGCAGGCGCGGCAGGGGCTCGAGCAGGCGCCGGCGGCACGCGAGCAGCCACGCAACCTGCTCGAAGCGATGATCGTCGCCGCCGACCAGCCGGACAGCGGCCTGAACGACGCGCACGTGGTGGGCAACGTGCTGACGATGCTGCTGGCCGGCGAAGACACCACGGCCAACACGCTGGCCTGGATGATCCACCTGCTGCGGCGCCACCCTGATGCCTTGCGGCGCGCCCAGCAGGAGGTGCGGCACCTGGCGCCGGATCCGGCGGCCTATACCTTCGACCAGATGGCGCAGCTGAACTATCTGGAAGCCTGCGCCAGCGAGACGATGCGCCTGAAACCGGTGGCGCCCTTCATGGCGCTGCAGGCACTGCGCGACACGCGCATCGGCGACGTGGCCGTGCCCCGTGATACGCAGGTCTGGTGCGTGCTGCGCCACGACAGCGTCGACGAGCGGCACTTTGCCGAGCCGCAGGCCTTCCGCCCGGAGCGCTGGCTCGACGAAGCCGAGCCGGGCCCGAGTTCGGCTGCCCGGCGCGCCGCCATGCCTTTCGGTTCCGGCCCGCGCATCTGCCCGGGCCGCTACCTGGCGCTGCTGGAGATGAAGGTGGCGATGGCGACGCTGCTGTCCAGCTTCGACATCGAGGCGGTGGACACGCCCGACGGACAGCCGGCCGCCGAGCTCATGGCCTTCACGATGACGCCGGTGGGCCTGACGCTGCGGCTGCGCGAAGCCGCCTGAGGGCCGGCCTCGGGTTCAGTGCGTGGTCGGCGACGGCGTGGCGGCGATCGTCCCGGCTTCGTCGCTGACTTTCGCGGCTTCGCCCAGGCGCGCCGCCAGACGTCCCAGGCTGCCCAGCGACAGCAGGTGCGCCTCGATCCAGCTCAGGTAGCCGCTACGGAACAGCTCGACGACGCGCGCATCGTCGATCGCACGCAGCTTGGCCGCATCGACGATCCACAGACCATTGACGCTCTGGCGTTCGCCGCCGCGCTCGACGTTGATCACCTTGGGCACCAGCAGCCCCAGTTCCTTCAGCCGCGCCGCAAAGGCCGCGGTGCGCTGGGCCTCGGTGTGGAACAGCTGCAGAAATTCCAGCACCCGCTTCAGGTACGGCGTCTCGCTGCCGTCGGCATTGAACAGCGCCTCGCCGCGCTCCGCCGACAGGCCGGGGTAGACCTCGTCGATGCAGACGGTGAGCTTGTCGTCGCCGTCGGTCCTGGCCAGCACGAACGGATAGCGGCGCGCAAAGGCCGGCACGTAGCAGCCGGCGGCCCAGCGGCCCTGGGCGTCGACCATCAGGTTCTGGCGGTCGCGCAGGCCCACCAGCGCGGCCACGTTGAACGGGCCGCCTTCCTCGCCCACGAAGACGATCGGATAGTCACGGGCGGCTTCCGCGAACTCGCCGCTGGAGATCGGCAGCGCGTTGGTCTTTGCGGCAAAGGCAAAGTGGCCGTCGCTGGCCGCCAGGCGCAGCGCCTTGTGACGGTCGCGGTTCAGGGCGACAGGGCGTTCGTAGAACATCATCTGGGTCATGGCGTCTTCCTCGGCGTGGCACGTCTTTGTAGCACTGCCGCCAGGGGCCGCGCCGTGCGCTATGCCATGATCCCGCCATGAATGCGCCCGAACCCATCCAGGTGGTGCGCGCCGCCTGCCCGCACGATTGCCCCGACACCTGCGCGATGCGCGTCACGGTGCAGGGCGGCCGCGTCGTCCGCATTCAGGGCGACGCCGAACATCCTACGACGCATGGCGCGCTGTGCACCAAGGTATCGCGCTATGCCGAGCGCACCTACCACCCCGAGCGGGTGCTGCAGCCACTGAAGCGCGTCGGCCCCAAAGGCGCGGGTCGCTTCGAGCCGGTGGGCTGGGACGAGGCGCTGGATGACATCGCGCGGCGCCTGCGGCAGATCGCGGCGCGCGACCCGCAGGCCGTGCTGCCCTACAGCTACGCCGGCACGATGGGCCTGCTGCAGGGCGAGAGCATGGCAGCGCGCTTCTTCCACAGATTAGGCGCGTCGCGGCTGGACCGCACCATCTGCTCCAGCGCCGGCGGCGAGGCGCTGGCCGCTACCTACGGCGGCAAGGTCGGCATGCACGTCGAGCACTATGCCGAAAGCAAGCTGATCCTGATCTGGGGCAGCAACTCGATCGCCTCGAACCTGCACTTCTGGAGCTTTGCCCAGCAGGCCAAGCGCGACGGCGCCAAGCTGGTGTGCATCGATCCGCGGCGCAGCGAGACGGCCGACAAGTGCCACGAGCATCTGGCGCTGCTGCCCGGCACCGACGGAGCCCTGGCGCTGGGTCTGATGCACGAGTTGATCGACGACGACCTGCTGGACCACGACTATCTGGAGCGCCACGTGCACGGCTGGCCGGCCCTGCGCGAGCGAGCGCTGCAGTGGCCGGCGGAACGCGCCGCGGCCGTGTGCGGCCTCGAGCCGCAGCAGATCAGGACGCTGGCGCAGGACTACGGCCGCACGCAGCCGGCGGCCATCCGGCTGAACTACGGCATGCAGCGCGCGCGCGGCGGCGGCAACGCGGTGCGCCTGATCGCGCTGCTGCCCTGCCTGGTCGGCGCGTGGCGCCAGCGCGGCGGCGGCCTGCTGCTGTCCAGCTCCGGCTGGTTCGCGCCGGCGCGCGACGATGCCGCGCTGCAGCGGCCCGACCTGCTGGCGGGGCGCCGGCCGCGCACCCTCAACATGAGCACGATCGGCGACGACCTGCTGCGCGAGGCCGCGCCCGGCTTCGGGCCGAAGATCGAGGCGCTGGTGGTCTACAACAGCAACCCGGTCGCGGTGGCGCCTGAAAGCCGCAAGGTGACGCAGGGCTTCGCGCGCGAAGACCTGTTCACCGTGGTGCTGGAACACTTCATGACCGACACCGCCGACATGGCGGACTACGTGCTGCCGGCGACCACGCAGCTCGAGCATCTGGACGTGCACACCGCCTACGGCCACACCTATGCGTTGATCAACGAGCCGGCAATTGCGCCGCTGGGCCAGGCCAAGCCGAACACGCAGATCTTCCGCGAGCTGGCGGCACGCATGGGCTTCGACGAGCCCTGCTTCGCCGACAGCGACGAGCAGCTGGCGCGCATGGCCTTCAAGCCGGAATGGGTCGATTTCGAGGCGCTGCGCGCGCGTGGCTGGGTCAAGCTGGCGCTGCCCGACGCGCCTTTCGCGCACGGCGGCTTTCCCACGCCCGGCGGCAAGGCGCTGGCCGATGCGCCGGGGCTGGGCGTGCCCGACTACCTGCCCAACTACGAAAGCGCGGCCTCCGCGCCCGAGCTGGCGCGGCGCTACCCGCTGGCGATGATCTCGCCGCCGGCGCGCAATTTCCTCAATTCCACCTTCGTCAACCTGCAGAGCCTGCGCGATGTCGAAGGCGAGCCGCTGCTGGAGATCCATGCCGACGACGCCGCGCCGCGTGGCATTGCCGATGGCGCCGTGGTGCGCGTGTTCAACGACCGCGGCGACTACCGCTGCCGCTGCCGCGTCAGCGCGCGGGCCCGGCCCGGCGTGGTCAACGGCCTGGGCATCTGGTGGCGCAAGTTCGGCCTGGACGGCCACAACGTCAACGAGCTGACGCACCAGCGCCTCACCGACATCGGCCGCGCACCCGCGTTCTACGATTGCCTGGTGGAAGTCGAGGCGGTGGCCGCGTGAAGCGCGCGACGTGCGTCGCCACTGGGTGATGGCGGGGCTCGGCCTGGGCGGCGCACTGCTGCTGGCCGCGGGGGCGCTGTGTCTCGGCAGCGGCTGCAGTGACCTGGGCTACTACCGGCAATCGGTGTCCGGCCACCTGGACCTGATGGCGCGTGCCAAGCCGGTGGACGACTGGCTGGCCGACCCGCAGACGCCGCCCGCGTTGAAGCAGCGGCTGGCGCTGTCCCAGCAGATGCGCGACTTCTCGGTGCAGCAGCTGAAGCTGCCCGACAACCGCAGCTACCGCGCCTATGCCGACCTGCAGCGCACGGCGGCGGTGTGGAACGTGGTGGCGGCGCCCGAACTGTCGCTGCAACTGAAGACCTGGTGTTATCCGGTGACCGGCTGCGTCGGCTACCGTGGCTATTTCGATCGCGCCGAAGCCGACGCGCTGGGCGCAGCGCTGCGCGAGCAGGGCTGGGACGTCACTGTCTACGGTGTGCCGGCCTATTCGACGCTGGGCTGGAGCAATTGGATCGGCGGCGACCCGCTGCTCAATACTTTCGTCAACGGCTCCGAAGGCGAGCTGGCGCGCCTGGTGTTCCACGAGCTGGCGCACCAGAAGCTGTACGTCGCCGACGACACGATGTTCAACGAATCCTTCGCGACCGCGGTGGAGCGCATCGGCGTGCGCCGGTGGCTCGAGCAGCACGGCGATGCGGCGGCGCGTGACCAGTTCCTGCGCAGCCAGCAGCGGCGCCAGGACTTCCGCGAGCTGACGATGCGCTACCGCGCCGAACTGCAGCAGCTCTATGCCGGCACGCTGTCCGACGAAGCCAAGCGGGCCGCCAAGGACGAGCTCCTGGCGCGGCTGCGCGCCGACCATGCGCAGATGAAGCAGCAGCGCTGGGGAGGCTATGCCGGCTACGACAGCTGGTTTGCCAACGTCAACAATGCCTCGCTCGGCGTGCTGGCCGCGTACAACGAGCTGGCCGACGATTTCGAACGCCTGTATGCGCAGCAGGGCGGCGACATCGAGCGCTTCTACGCCGAGGCGGCCGCCATCGCCGCCTTGCCGAAGGCCGAGCGCCGCGCCAAACTACGCGCGGTACCCTGAGCGCACGAACGGGAGACGATCTTGGCGGACATCCGCATCCATCGCGAACACCAACTGGGCCTGCCGAAGGCACGCAAGGTCGCGGCCCAATGGGCGGCGGACGTGGAAAAGAACTTCGACATGCGCTGCAGCGTGATCGAAGGCGACTACAGCGACACCATCGAGTTCACGCGCAGCGGCGTCAACGGCCGGCTGGTCGTGGCCGCCGACCACTTCGACCTGGACGCCAGGCTCGGCTTCCTGCTCGGCGCCTTCCGCCACACGATCGAGTCCGAGATCGAGCGCAACCTCGACAAGCTGCTGGCGGCCAGCGCCAAGAAGGCGCCGGCCAAGAAGACCCGCAAGTGATCGTGGCGAGGGGGTGCCAAGGCGCGCCGCCAGCGGGACCTGAGCCGGCCTATCGAGCGGCCACCGCGGATCCGGCTCCGCCGGTCCGTAGGTGGCGCCCCCTCGAGGGGGCGGCCGAAGGCCGTAGGGGGTGGTCTACTTCAACGATTCGATCAGGTCGACGTACTCCTGCATCGCGTCGTCCTTGGTCTTGCCCTTGACCGCCGCCCAGGCGTCGTACTTGGCGCGGCCGACGAAGTCGGTCATGCCCGGCCGCTTGCCTTCGACGTCGCCCTCGCTGGCCTGCTTGTACAGCGCATAGATCTTCAGCAGCGTGGCGTTGTCCGGTTTTTCGGGCAGCTTCTTGCTCTCGGTCACGGCTTTGTCGAACTGGGACTTCAGGCTGGCCATCGGTGCGTCTCCTGTCAGTGAAAATGGCGCCGAACGCGGCGCCGCCGGCCCAGCCATCTTAAACGCCCGAAACACGCAGGAGACCGATCATGTCCGCCACCGTCGAGCGCATGAGCCGCGTGGACAACGCCTGGTTGCGCATGGACAACGACGTCAACCTGATGATGATCGTCGGTGTCTGGCTGCTGCAGCCGGCCGTGGCCTATGACGTGCTGTGCCGCCGCGTCGAGGAGCGGCTGCTGAAGTACCCGCGCTTCCGCCAGAAGGTCGTGCCCGATGCACTCGGCGCCGTCTGGGTGGAGGATGCGGATTTCGACATCGGCCACCACGTGGTCCGCGAGACGCTGCCGCGCCGCCGCGGCCAGAGCGAACGCGCCGCGCTGCAGGCGCGCTGCGGTGAACTGGCGACCACGCCGCTGGACCCCGACAGGCCGCTGTGGCAGTTCCACCTGGTCGAGCGCTACGAAGGAGGCAGCGCGCTGCTGGTTCGCATCCATCACTGCATCGGCGACGGCATCTCGTTGACCTCCGTGGTGCTGTCGATTGCCGATGGCGGCGAACCGCCGTCGCAGCATGCCCGTGCCGGCGCCGACGGCGGCGAGCACGGCTGGCTGTCCACCTCGCTGATCCGGCCGTTGACCGATCTGGCGGTGAAGGCCATCGACCTGTCCGGCGAGGGTGTCGCACGCTCGATGGAAGCGGCCGCTCATCCACAGGACAGCACGCGTGAGCTGGCGCGGCTGGGCGTGCGCGTGGCCACCGACATGGCGGCGCTGGCGCTGATGGAGAACGACTCGCCGACGCGGCTGAAGGGCAGGCCCCGTGGGCGCAAGGTCGTGGCCTGGGGCGAGCCGGTGCCGCTGGACGTGGTGAAGAGCGTGGGCAAGGCGTTGGGCGCGTCGGTCAACGACGTGTTGCTGGCCTGTGTGGCCGGTGCCATCGGCGACTACCTGCGCAGCCTGGGCGACGACCCGGCCGACAAGGGCATCCGCGCGATGGTGCCGGTGAACCTGCGTCCGCTGGACGAAGCCTACAAGCTGGGCAACCGCTTCGGACTGGCGCCGCTGGTCCTGCCGATCGGCATCGACAACCCGGTGGCGCGGGTGCTGGCGGTGCGCGAGCGCATGGGCGGTCTGAAGGGCAGCTACCAGCCGGTGCTGGCCTTCGGCGTGCTGGCGCTGGCCGGCCTGCTGAACAAGAGTACGCAGGATGCGCTGCTCGGCCTGTTCGCCAAGAAGGCCACGGCGGTGATGACCAACGTGCCCGGGCCGGCACAGGAGCTGCGCTTCTGCGGCGCCACGTTGCGCCAGAGCATTTTCTGGGTGCCGCAGACCGGCGACGTGGCGGTCGGCGTCAGCATCTTCTCCTACGCTGGCGGAGTGCAGTTCGCATTGATCACCGACACCGGGATCTGCCCCGAGCCGCAGCAGATCATCGACCGCTTCGCGCCGGAGCTGGACAAGCTGGTCTGGCTGGCGCTGATGCTGCCCTGGGGTGACTGAGGCTGATGCCAACGGCGCGTCCAAAGGAAGTGCTGTGGTTCCCGATGGCCGGCGTTCCACATCGGCTGCGGTAGCGCGCTGGCGTCACCCGCGTTCTCCGGCCCACGTCGCGGGCGACGGGCTTCTGTTCGCGGCCGGTTCCTCATCGCCACCGACCAGGCTGGGACCCAGCCAGCGTACCGCGAATGGGGCCTGCGCCCGCGGGTCGCCACCATCGCACTACAACAAGCGCCCGCTGGGCGCCTGTACGAACACCGCGGTGGGGGCAGGGCGTGTGGTTCGGGTTCGCGGGCGCAGGCCCCATTCGCGGCACGCTGATCTCGTCACTGCCTGGTCGGTGGCGACGAGGTGATCGTCGCAGGACGCAGCCGCTGGCCCGCGAGCGTGGGCCGGAGAACGCGGGCCCGGGCCACGCGCCACGCTGAACGCTCGCACGCCGGCTTAGGAAGACAACGACCGACAGCTATGCGCCGTCAACAGGTATCAGCTATCGAGGTAGTTGCCGACCAGGGTGTGGAGGTGATCCTGCTCCGCCGGTTCCAAGTAGGGCAGCAGCAGGCTCAGCACGTGATAGGCGCCGCGTGCCAGCGCCGCGGCCGCGTTCTCCGGCTCCAGCGCCTTGCGCGGGTCGCGCACGTATTCGTAGCTGAGCCAGTAGGTCAGCACCACCACCATCGCATTCGCCGCCGGCTCGGCCTGGCGCCGGTCGATGCGCGCCGCGGCATTGGCCGAAAGCGCGTCCAGCACCTGCTGCACCGCCCGCGTCTTGTGTTTCAGCACGAACTGGAAATGCGTCTCCAGGCGCCGGTTCTTCGACAGCAGGTCGTTCAGGTCGCGGTACAGGAAACGGTACTGCCAGATCAGCTCGAACAGCATGTGGAAGAACAGCCAGGCATCCTCGATGTTGCGAACACCATCGGCCGCCTGCAGCAGTTCGTTGAGCGCGCGTTCGTAGCGGTCGAACAGCGAGTTGATCAACTCGTCCTTGGCCGGATAGTGGTAGTAAAGGTTGCCCGGGCTGATGTTCAGTTCGGCCGAGATCAGCGTGGTGCTGACGTTCGGCTCGCCGAAGCGATTGAACAGCTCGAGCGTCACGTCGAGGATGCGCTCGGCTGTGCGCCGCGGTTTCTTGGTGGCCATGGTGCGCGCAATCTAGCACCATCTCGGGGCTGCCTAGAATGCGCGCCGATGCCCGCGGTGAGCTTTCAGAACGTATCCAAGACCTACGCGGGTGAGCGCGGCACGTTGCGCGCGCTCGACGGCGTGGCCTTCGACATCGAGCCGGGCGAGTTTTTCGGCCTGCTCGGACCCAACGGCGCCGGCAAGACCACGCTGATCAGCATCCTTGCCGGACTCACCCGCGCCAGCAGCGGTGCGGTGCGCGTCATGGGACACGACGTGGTGGCCGACTACGCGGCGGCGCGGCGCTCGCTGGGCATCGTGCCTCAGGAACTCGTGTTCGACCCCTTCTTCAGCGTGCGCGAGACGCTGCGCATCCAGAGCGGCTACTTCGGCGTGCGCCACAACGACGCCTGGATCGACGAACTGCTGCACGAGCTGGGCCTGTCCGACAAGGCCGGCGCCAACATGCGCCAGCTGTCCGGCGGCATGAAGCGCCGAGTGCTGGTGGCACAGGCGCTGGTGCACCGGCCGCCGGTGATCGTGCTCGACGAGCCCACTGCCGGCGTCGATGTCGAGCTGCGCCAGACGCTGTGGCAGTTCATCGCGCGGCTGAACCGCGAGGGCCACACCGTGCTGCTGACCACGCACTATCTCGAAGAGGCCGAGGCGCTGTGCTCGCGCATCGCGATGCTCAAGCTGGGCCGCGTGGTGGCCCTGGACCGCACCGCCAACCTGCTGGCCGGCACCGCCAGCACGATGTTGCGCTTCAAGACCGACCAGGCGCTGCCGGCGGCGCTGGCGGCGCAGGCCCGCGTCACCGGCCGGATCGTCCAGCTGAAGGCGCACGACGCCACCGAGGTGGAGACCTTGCTGGCCGCGCTGCGCGCCGCCGGCATCCGGGTCGAGGACCTGGAGATCGGCCGCGCCGATCTGGAGGACGTGTTCCTGGAAATCATGCAGGGGGCCAGTGCATGAACGGCGTGGGCACCCTGTTCTACAAGGAGGTGCTGCGCTTCTGGAAGGTGGGCTTC
Source organism: Rubrivivax sp. (assembly GCA_044225625.1). GTDB lineage: Bacteria > Pseudomonadota > Gammaproteobacteria > Burkholderiales > Burkholderiaceae_C > Rubrivivax. The sequence continues at coordinate 45,243 of JBGAII010000008.1, read as the reverse complement.
CAGACGGTGGCGGCGCCGGTGCTGACGGCGATGATGTACCTGCTGATCTTCGGCCACGTCCTGTCGGACCGGGTGCAGGTATTCGAGAACGTCGGCTACACCCGCTTCCTGATTCCTGGCCTGGTGATGATGAGCGTGCTGCAGAACGCCTTCGCCAACAGCAGCAGCTCGCTGGTACAGAGCAAGATCACCGGCAACCTGGTCTTCCTGCTGGTCACGCCGCTGTCGCACTGGGCCTGGTTCCTTGCCTATGTCGGTGCGTCGATGGTGCGCGGGCTGTGCGTCGGGCTGGGCGTGTTCGCGGTGACGGCGTGGTTCGCGCCGCCCGGCCTGGCGCAGCCGTTGTGGGCGCTGGTTTTCGCGCTGCTCGGGGCGGGCATGCTGGGTGCGCTGGGCCTGGTGGCCGGGCTCTGGGCCGACAAGTTCGACCAGATGGCCGCCTTCCAGAACTTCATCATCATGCCGATGACCTTTCTGTCGGGCGTGTTCTATTCGGTGCATTCACTGCCCGGCTTCTGGTACCAGATCAGCCACCTGAACCCCTTCTTCTACATGATCGACGGCTTCCGCCGCGGCTTCTTCGGCGTCAGCGACGTGTCGCCGTGGCTCAGCCTGGGCATCGTCGGCGGCAGCTTTGTGCTCGTCTCGGCGCTGGCGCTGCGGCTGCTGAAGTCCGGCTACAAGCTGCGCCATTGAGGCGCTCGGCGATAATCCGGCCCATCATGTCCGAGCCGACTCCCCAGCAGGTGCGCGATTTCATCGCGGCCGGCCTTGCCTGTGACCACGTGGATGTCGAGGGCGACGGGCGCCACTTCTTCGCCACCATCGTCTCCGCCGCCTTCGAGGGCCGCTCGCGCGTGGCGCGGCATCAGCAGGTCTATGCCGCGCTGGGCGATAGAATGCGCGAGCAGATCCACGCGCTGTCGATGAAGACACTCACCCCCGCCGAATGGGCCGCGCAAGGCGCGGGCAGCGGTGCGGGCGGACGTCCGGCGCAGGCCCACCACCACTCCCATTGACACGGCCCGCGGTGCGCTGCGGGGCCGGTTGAAGCCGTCGCTGCAGCGTCGAAGCTTCCGGGCCCCCACTGTGCGCCGCCGGTCCCGAGCCACAGAACCATGGACAAACTCCTCATCCGCGGCGGCCGCCCCCTGAAGGGCGAGGTGCAGATCTCGGGTGCCAAGAATGCGGCGCTGCCGCAGCTGTGCGCCGCGCTGCTGAGCGCCGAGGCGGTCACGCTGCACAACGTGCCGCAGTTGCAGGACGTGGCGACGATGCTGAAGCTGCTGCGCCACATGGGGGCCCGCGCCGACCGCATCGGCAGCCGTCCGGACGAGGTGGTGATCGACGCCTCGCGCATCGCGCTGCCCGAGGCGCCGTACGAGCTGGTGAAGACGATGCGTGCGACGATCATGGTGCTGGGGCCGCTGCTGGCTCGCTTCGGCCGGGCGCGCGTGTCGCTGCCCGGCGGCTGCGCCATCGGTTCGCGGCCGGTGGACCAGCACATCAAGGGGCTGCAGCTGATGGGCGCCGACATCACGGTGGAGCACGGCTACATCCTGGCGCAGGCGCAGCGCCTGAAGGGTGCACGCATCAGCACCGACATGATCACCGTCACCGGCACCGAGAACCTGCTGATGGCGGCCACGCTGGCCGAAGGCGAGACGGTGCTGGAGAACGCGGCGCAGGAACCGGAGGTGGTGGACCTGGCCGAGATGCTGATCCGCATGGGCGCGCGCATCGAAGGCCACGGCGGCAGCCGCATCCGCGTCGAGGGCGTGCCGCGACTGCATGCGCCCGAAGGCGGGCACCGCATCATCCCGGACCGCATCGAGGCCGGTACCTTCCTCTGCGCCGCAGCCGCGGCCGGCGGCGAGGTGCTGCTGAAGAGTGCGCGCGCCGACCACCTGGACGTGGTGATCGACAAGCTGCGCGAAGCCGGCGTCGGCATCGAAAGCGGCGCGGACTGGATCCGCGTGCGCGCCTCCGGCCGGCCGAAGGCGGTGAACATCCGCACCAGCGAGTACCCGCTGTTCCCCACCGACATGCAGGCGCAGTTCATGGTGCTGAACTGCATCGCCGACGGTTCGGCGGTGGTCACCGAAACGATCTTCGAGAACCGCTTCATGCACGTCAACGAACTGCTTCGGCTCGGCGCAAGGATCGAGGTCGACGGCCATACCGCGGTGGTGCATGGTGTCGAGCGCCTGTCCGGCGCCGCGGTGATGGCCACCGACCTGCGCGCGTCGGCCAGCCTGGTGATCGCCGGCCTGGTGGCCGACGGTGACACCGTCGTCGACCGCATCTATCACCTGGACCGCGGCTACGACCGAATGGAAGCCAAGCTGCGCAAGCTGGGCGCCGACATCGAGCGAGTCCGATGATTACCTTGGCGCTGTCCAAAGGACGCATCTTCGACGAGACCTTGCCGCTGCTCGAGGCGGCAGGCATCCGCATGGCCGAGGACCCGGAGAAGAGCCGCAAGCTGATCATCGGCACCAGCCGGCCCGATCTGCGCGTGGTGCTGGTGCGCGCCAGCGACGTGCCCACCTACGTGCAGTACGGCGGCGCCGACCTGGGCGTGGCCGGCCGCGACGTGCTCATCGAGCACGGCGGCGAAGGCCTGTTCCAGCCGCTGGACCTGCGCATTGCGCGCTGCCGCATGAGCGTGGCGGTGCGCGACGACTTCGACTACGCCGCCGCGGTGCGCCAGGGCTCGCGCCTGCGCGTGGCAACGAAGTACACGCTCACTGCACGCCAGCACTTTGCCGACAAGGGCGTGCACGTCGACCTGATCAAGCTTTACGGCTCGATGGAGCTGGCGCCGCTGACCGGCCTGGCCGATGCCATCGTCGACCTGGTGTCGTCCGGCGCCACGCTGAAGGCGAACCACCTGGTCGAGGTGGAGCGGATGATGGAGATCTCGGCGCGGCTGGTGGTCAACCAGGCGGCGCTGAAGGTACGGCGCGAGCCGATCCGTCGCTTGATCGATGCGCTCGGTGCGGCTGTTGCCAGGGAGGGTGCGTGAGCCTTGCACTGCGCCAGCTGAGCACGGCCGACGCCGGCTTCGAAGCCGATCTCCAGCGCCTGCTGCACTGGTCGGCGGAGACCGACGCCGCCATCGAAGGCCGCGTCGCGCAGATCCTGGCCGACGTGCGCACGCGCGGCGATGCCGCCGTGCTGGAGCTGACCGCGCGCTTCGACGGCCTGCAGGCCGCGAGCATGGCCGCGCTGGAGATCGGCCCCGATGAACTGCGCGCCGCGCTCGGCCGCATCACGCCGGCGCAGCGCGCGGCACTGGAGCAGGCCGCCGCGCGGGTGCGCAGCTACCACGAGCGCCAGCGCGACGCCTGCTGCCAGAGCTGGAGCTATCGCGACGCCGACGGCACGCTGCTGGGCCAGAAGGTCACGCCGCTGGACCGGGTGGGCATCTACGTGCCCGGCGGCAAGGCGGCTTATCCGTCCAGCCTGATCATGAACGCGGTGCCGGCGCATGTGGCCGGCGTGGCCGAGATCATCATGGTGGTGCCCACACCGGTGCGCGGCAGCGTCGCCACCGGCGGCAGCGGCGGCGCCACCGCCGCGGTGGGCGAGCGCAACGACCTGGTGCTGGCCGCGGCCGCGGTGGCCGGCGTCAGCCGCGCCTTCACCATCGGCGGTGCGCAGGCTGTCGCTGCGCTGGCCTACGGCACGCAGAGCGTGCCGCGCGTCGACAAGATCACCGGCCCGGGCAATGCCTACGTGGCCAGCGCCAAGAAGCATGTGTTCGGCCAGGTGGGCATCGACATGATCGCCGGGCCCAGCGAGATCCTGGTGCTGGCCGACGGCAGCGCGCCGGCCGACTGGGTGGCGATGGACCTGTTCAGCCAGGCCGAACACGACGAGCTGGCGCAGAGCATCCTGCTGTGCCCCGATGCGGCCTACATCGCGGCAGTGCGCGAAGCCATCGAGCGCCTGCTGCCTGGCATGCCGCGCCGTGACGTCATCCGTGCGTCGCTGGAAGGCCGTGGTGCCTTGATCCACACGCGCAGCATGGAAGAGGCCTGCGCCATCAGCAACCGCATCGCGCCGGAGCATCTGGAGATCAGCTCGAAGGATCCGCACCGCTGGGAGCCGCTGCTGCGTCATGCCGGCGCGATCTTCCTCGGCGCCTTCACCAGCGAGAGCCTGGGCGACTACTGCGCCGGGCCGAACCATGTGCTGCCCACTTCAGGCACGGCACGCTTCAGCTCGCCGCTGGGCGTGTACGACTTCGTCAAGCGCAGCAGCCTGATCGAGGTCAGCGAACGCGGCGCGCAGGTGCTGGGGCCGATTGCCGCCGAGCTGGCCTATGGCGAGGGCCTGCAGGCCCATGCGCGCGCCGCCGAGATGCGGCTGCAAGACGGCAGCACCAAGGGGAACGCATGAGCGCGCCGGGCCGCTCCCAAGCGCTCATCCCGGAGCACGCCGTGCGGAGGGTATTCAAATGAGCACGCTAGCCGAACGCATCCGCCAGACGATCCGCCAGGACGTGAAGTCGATGCACGCCTATGCCATCCAGGACAGCCGCGGGCTGATCAAGCTGGATGCGATGGAAAATCCCTTCGTCCTGCCGCCGGAACTGCAGCGCGAGCTGGGCGAGCGCCTGGGCCGCGTGGCCATCAACCGCTACCCGGTGCAGAGCACGGCCGACGTGGTGGCGGCGCTGTCGAAGTACGTCGAGCTGCCGGCCGGCTGCAAGATGATCCTGGGCAACGGCTCGGACGAACTGATCGACATGCTCAGCGTGGCCTGCGACGTGCCGGGCGCGACGCTGCTGGCGCCGCTGCCGGGCTTCGTGATGTACCAGATGTCGGCGCAGCTGCGCGGGCTGAACTTCGTCGGCGTGCCGCTGACCGCGAACTTCGAGCTGGACGAGCCGGCGATGCTGGCGGCCATCGAGCAGCACCGCCCGGCGCTGACCTACATCGCCTACCCGAACAACCCGACGGCCAACCTGTTCGACGAAGGCATCGTCGAGCGCATCGTCGCCGCGGTGGGGCGGCAGCGCGGGCTGGTGGTGTTCGACGAGGCCTACCAGCCGTTTTCGTCGCGCAGCTGGCTGCCGAAGCTTGGCCAGCACGAGCATGTGCTGGTGATGCGCACGCTCAGCAAGTTCGGCCTGGCGGGCGTGCGGCTGGGCTACCTGTGCGGCCCGGCGGCGCTGATCGACGAGGTGGACAAGGTGCGCCCGCCCTACAACATCAGCGTGCTCAATGCCGAGGCCACGCTGTTCGCCCTCGATCATGCCGACGAATACGCGCGCCAGGCGGCGCTGCTGCGCAGCGAGCGCGAGCGCGTGTCCCTGGCGCTGGCCGCACTGCCCGGCGTGACCGTGTTCCCCAGCGAAGCGAACATGCTGCTGGTGCGCGTGCCCGATTCGAAGGCCTGCTTCGAAGGCATGAAGGCGCGCGGCGTGCTGGTGAAGAACATCGCCGGTCTCCACCCGCTGCTGGCGAACTGCCTGCGCCTGACCGTGGGCGCGCCCGAGGAAAATGAGGCCATGATCCGGGCCCTGCGAGAGAGTCTATGAGCCGAATCGCCGACGTTCGCCGCGACACCAAGGAAACGCAGATCCGCGTGCGCGTCGATCTCGACGGCACCGGACAGGCCGCGCTTTCCACCGGCATCGGCTTCTTCGACCACATGCTCGACCAGATCGCCCGCCACGGGCTGATCGATCTGCAGATCGAGGCCCAGGGCGACCTGCACATCGACGGCCACCACACGGTCGAGGACGTGGGCATCACGCTGGGCATGGCGGTGGCTGAGGCCGTCGGCGACAAGAAGGGCATCACGCGCTACGGCCATGCCTACGTGCCGCTGGACGAGGCGTTGTCGCGGGTGGTGATCGACTTCTCCGGCCGCCCGGGGCTGCACATGGACGTGGCCTTCAAGGCCGGCATGATCGGCGGCTTCGACACCCAGCTGGCCTATGAGTTCTTCCAGGGCTTCTCGAACCACGCGCTGGTGACCTTGCACATCGACAACCTGAAGGGCGACAACGCCCACCACCAGTGCGAGACGATCTTCAAGGCCTTCGCGCGCGCGCTGCGCATGGCGCTGACGCCCGACCCGCGCTCGGCCGGCGTCATCCCGTCGACGAAGGGCAGCCTCTAGGAACGCTGGCGATGGCACGCACGGTGGCGGTGGTCGACTACGGCATGGGCAACCTGCGCTCGGTGTCGCAGGCGGTGATGCACGTTGCGCAGGGCGGCGGTATCGACGTCGTCGTCACGCAGCGGCCGGAAGACGTGCGCGCGGCCGAACGTGTGGTGCTGCCGGGGCAGGGCGCGATGCGCGACTGCATGCGCGAGCTGCAGGATTCCGGCCTGAAGGACGCGGTGCTCGAGGCGGCGGCGAGCAAGCCGCTGATGGGCGTCTGCGTGGGCATGCAGATGCTGCTGGAGCACAGCGAGGAGCAGGACACGCCGGGGCTGGGGCTGATCCCCGGCAGGGTGCTGCGCTTCCGTCTGGAGGGCCAGCGCCAACCGGACGGCAGCCGCTACAAGGTGCCGCAGATGGGCTGGAACCGCGTGCGCCAGCAACAGCACGATGGCCGCGCGCACCCGCTTTGGCAGGGCGTGCCCGACGAGGCCTACTTCTATTTCGTGCACAGCTACCATGTGCAGCCGGCCGACCCGCGCCACAGCGCCGGGCGTACCGAGTACGGTGCCAGCTTTACCAGCGCCATCGCCCGCGATAACATTTTCGCCACCCAGTTCCACCCGGAAAAGAGCGCCGATCACGGCTTGGCGCTGTACCGCAACTTTCTCGCCTGGAAGCCTTGAACCGACGTTCGGGCCCGTCTCCCCAACCCGCTTGATGCCATGTTGTTGATTCCGGCCATCGATCTCAAGGACGGTATGTGCGTGCGCCTGCAGCAAGGCGACATGAACGCTTCCACCACCTTTGGCGAGGACCCGGCGGCGATGGCGCGGCGCTGGCTCGACGCCGGTGCGCGGCGGCTGCATCTGGTGGACCTGAACGGTGCCTTCGCCGGCAAACCGGTCAACGAACCGGCCATCAAGAGCATCCTGCGCGCGGTGGGTGATCGCATTCCGGTGCAACTGGGCGGCGGCATCCGTGACCTGGACACCATCGAGCGCTACCTGGACGACGGCATCGGCTACGTCATCATCGGCACCGCCGCGGTCAAGAGCCCCGGCTTCCTGAAGGACGCCTGCAGCGCCTTCGGCGGGCACATCATCGTCGGCCTGGATGCCAAGGACGGCAAGGTCGCCACCGACGGCTGGAGCAAGCTCACCGGCCACGAGGTCGTCGACCTGGCGAAGAAGTTCGAGGACTACGGCGTCGAGGCGGTGATCTACACCGACATCGGCCGCGACGGCATGCTCACCGGCGTGAACATCGACGCCACAGTCAAGCTGGCGCAGGCGTTGAGCATCCCGGTCATCGCCTCCGGCGGCCTGTCGGATATCGCCGACATCGAGCGGCTCTGCGCGGTGGAATCCGAAGGTGTCGAAGGCGTCATCTGCGGCCGCAGCATCTACAGCGGCTCGCTCGATTTCGCGGCCGCGCAAGCGCGCGCCGACGAGTTGCTCGCCGGCTGACGGTCCAAAGCGCCGGCCGCGCCGCTCAGGCCGCGCGGCGCCGTCGCATCACGGCGCCGACGCCCACGAGTCCGGCCAGCATCAATGCATAGGCCTGCGGCTCGGGCACCGGCGCCAGCAAGGCGCGGATCTCGCCGCCCGGAAACAGGTTGGTGTGGATGTTCAGGTAGGCCTGGTTCGCATCGAGGCCGGCCACCAGGGCGTTGAAGGCGCTGCCCACGGTGCCGCCGTGGCCGGTGATGAAAGCCGGGTTGTAGCTGTCGGCCAGCGCCAGGTCGAAGGTCCTGTCGTAGCTGCCAGCCGTCACGCCCAGCGGGAAGCCGCTGAAACTGGGCAACTGCGTGGCCACCATGACGTTGCTGCCCGGCGGCGTGCAGCAGTGGATATGCGCTGCCGTCACGTTGCCGAGCAGGCCCGAGAAGTCGGCCTCGACCCGCATCGTCACCATGTCCAGGTCGATGGTCACGCGCGCCGTGCCGGTGGCCGGCGTGCTGGCTGCCGGCACCTCGCTGCTGCCCAGCAGCGGCGCCGCATAGACCTTTTCGTGCGCTGCGGCCGGAAGAGCGCAGGCGGCCGCCACCCCCAGAGCCATCGCTTGCAGAACCTTGGACATGGTCACTCCTTTGCTTCGCTGCAATTGCGGTGAATGCCGCCGCTGTCTACGCCACGCCGCGCGCCGGCATTCCGGATGTCCCGCGCCAATCTAGGGGCAGGGATAATCCGGCTCCGCCCCTCTTGTCCGGCCTGCCGCCCTCCGACCATGCTCGCCAAACGCATCATTCCCTGCCTGGACGTCACCGGCGGACGCGTCGTCAAGGGCGTCAATTTCGTCGAACTGCGCGACGCCGGCGACCCGGTGGAGATCGCTGCGCGCTACAACGACCAGGGCGCCGACGAGTTGACCTTCCTGGACATCACCGCCACCAGCGACGGGCGCGACCTGATCCTGCACATCATCGAGGCGGTGGCCTCGCAGGTCTTCATCCCGCTCACGGTCGGCGGCGGCGTGCGCACCGTGGCCGATGTGCGCCGGCTGCTGAACGCCGGCGCCGACAAGGTGAGCTTCAACTCGGCGGCGGTGGCCAATCCGCAGGTGATCCGTGATGCGTCGGACAAGTACGGCGCGCAGTGCATCGTCGTGGCCATCGACGCCAAGCGCCGTGCCGATGCCAGCGGCTGGGACGTCTACACCCATGGCGGCCGCAAGAACACCGGGCTGGACGCCGTGGATTGGGCGCGCCACATGGTGGAGCGCGGTGCCGGCGAGATCCTGCTCACCAGCATGGACCGCGACGGCACGAAGAGCGGCTTCGATCTGCAGCTGACACGCGCCGTCAGCGACGCGGTGCCGGTGCCGGTGATCGCGTCGGGCGGCGTGGGTGCCCTGCAGCACCTGTCCGATGGCATCCGCCTGGGTGGGGCCGACGCGGTGCTGGCCGCCAGCATCTTCCACTACGGCGAATTCACCGTCGCGCAGGCCAAGGCGCTGATGGCGCGCGACGGCATTCCGGTGCGCACTTGAAGCCCGCGCACGAGGTGCGCATCATCGGCGGACTGTGGAAGCGCAGCAAGCTGCCGGTGGCCGACAGGCCCGGATTGCGCCCCACGCCGGACCGGGTGCGCGAGACCGTGTTCAACTGGTTGGGCCAGAGCCTGAGCGGCTGGCGCTGCCTGGATGCCTTTGCCGGCAGCGGTGCGCTCGGCTTCGAGGCCGCATCGCGCGGCGCCGCCGAAGTGCTGCTGCTGGAGCAGGATGCCGATCTGGTGCGCAGCCTGCAGGCCAGCCGGCAGCGGCTGAAGGCCGAACCCGGCCGGCTGCGCATCGAGCGGGCGGATGCCATCGCCTGGATGGCGCGCGCGCCGGCCGGCGGCTTCGACCTGGTGCTGCTCGATCCGCCCTTCGACTCCGACCTGGCCGAGCGGGCGTTGCCGCTGGCGCTGCGCCTGGTGGCCGACGGCGGTACGGTCTATCTGGAATCGCGCCAGCCGCTGGCCACGCCTCCCGAGGGCTGGACGCTGCAACGGCAGGGCCGGGCCGGTGCGGTGCACTTCCATCTGCTGCGCCGCAACGAGCACGCAGCCGGCGGCTACACTGCGGTCGCCGTCGAGCCCAGGAGACCCGAGTGACCACGCTGACACCGCTCATCGCCGTCTACCCCGGCACCTTCGATCCGATGACGCTCGGGCACGAAGACCTGATGCGCCGTGCCGCGCACCTGTTCGACCGCCTGATCCTGGCGGTGGCCGTCGGCCATCACAAGCGGACGATGTTCACCATCGACGAGCGGTTGGAGATGGCGCGCGAGATCGCGTCGCCCTACCCGAACGTGGAGGTCGTGCCGTTCCGCGGCCTGCTGCGCGACTTCGTCGTCGGTGCGGGGGCCGACGTGGTGGTGCGCGGCTTGCGCGCGATGAGCGACTTCGACTACGAGTTCCAGATGGCCGGCATGAACCGCCAGCTGATGCCCGAGGTGGAGACGCTGTTCCTGACCCCTTCGGACCAGTTCCAGTTCATCAGCGGTACCTTCGTGCGCGAGATTGCCATGCTCGGCGGTGATGTTTCCAAGTTCGTGGCACCCTCGGTGCTGAAACGGCTGAAGGAGCGGGTCAGCCAGCCCGACGACTGAACTCCACGCCCATGGCCCTGCTGATCACCGACGAGTGCATCAACTGCGACGTCTGCGAGCCCGAGTGCCCGAACGAGGCCATCTCGATGGGCGAGCAGATCTACCAGATCGATCCCGACCGCTGCACCGAATGCGTGGGCCACTTCGATGAGCCGCAGTGTGTGCAACTGTGCCCGGTGGCCTGCATTCCGGTTGATCCGCAGCATCCGGAAAGCCGCGAACAGCTGCAGGCCAAGTACCTGCGGCTGACGCAGGCTTTGGCCGGCGGCCGCTGATCAGCGCTTGGCCGGAGCCGACGCCGGCGCCACGAACAACGGGCTCATGGCCGGGTCGGCGGCGGCCGTCGACTTCTTCTTCGTCGTGCCCGACTTGCGGGCCGGCGTGGAGGCCGCTGCGGCGGCGGGTGCCGTGTGGAAGCCTCCGGGCTGCGTCTGCGCAGCGGCTTCGCGCTGCTGCCGTTCTTCGCGCAGCCTCTGCGCGCGGGCGGCGTCCTGTGTCGCCACGTCCTGCGCCGCCTTCTGCTGGCGGGCCGAGCGCGGGTCGTCCACGCTGAGCGCCTTGCCGTCGGCGCAGGGCGTCTGCGAATAGACGCGGCCATCCGGGCCGCAACGATAGACGGTTTGCGGTGGCGCGGCGGGCGCGATCAGCGGCGTCAGCAACAGCGCGCCTGCAATGGTGAGCGCGCCGTCGTGTCTCACCGGTTCGCTCCGCCACCGGACACTGCGTCGGCCTCGGGCGCCGGCCGCGCCGGCTTGGGCCGCGGTGGCTTGGCGTGCACCTTCATCATGGCGCGTTCCATCTCGCCGGCCAGCAGCAGGTCCAGCGCGTCGACCGAGCGGGCGATGGTCTGCTCGATCATCTCGCGCTGCTCCGGTGCCGGCTTGCGCAGCACATAGTCGACGACCTCGGCCTTGACGCCCGGATGGCCTATCCCCAGGCGCAGCCGCCAATAGTCCGCCGAGCCGAGCTGGGCGTGGATGTCGCGCAGGCCGTTGTGGCCCGCATGGCCGCCGCCGAGCTTGATCTTCGCCTGTCCCGGCAGCAGGTCCAGTTCGTCGTGCACGACCAGGATCTCTTGCGGCGCGATCTTGTAGAAGCGGGCCAGCGCGGCCACGGCCTTGCCCGACAGGTTCATGTAGGTCATCGGCTGCAGCAGCCACACCGTACCGGTGGCGGCCTGCGCGCGGGCCGCCAGGCCGAAATAGCTGCGCTGCGGCGTCAAGACCGCGCCGAGCTTCCTTGCGGCCGCGTCCACCCACCAGAACCCGGCGTTGTGGCGCGTGGCCTCGTATTCGGGGCCGGGGTTGCCCAGGCCGACCAGCAGACGAATCATGGTGTGGTGCAGCAGCGATCCTGCGTCTTCTGGGATTCTAGGTGCCGATCCGCCGTCCGCACAAAGACAAGGCCCCGCCGAAGCGGGGCCGGACAGCGGGCGGCGGGCCTGCCTTACTTCTTGTTCTGCTTCTCGCTCTTCTTGCCCTTGGCCGGCGCGGCGGCCGGCGCCACGGCTGCGGCCGGCGCTGCGGCTTCCTCTTCCTCGCGCGGCGGGTTGGCGGACACGATCACCGGGTTCAGCGAGCCGTGGCGCACGAACTTGATGCCGGCCGGCAGCTTCAGCTCTGCGGCGTGGATCGACTGGCCCTTGACCAGATGACCCAGGTCGATGGTGATGAACTCGGGCAGTTGCGAGGCCAGGCACTCGACCTCGAGTTCGGTCTGCACGTGGTTGACCAGGCACTTGTCGGTCTTGACGGCCGGCGAGTTCTCTTCGTTGACGAAGTGCAGCGGCACCTTCTTGTGCAGGCGCGTGGTCTCGTCGACGCGCTGGAAGTCGATGTGCAGGATGATCTGCTTCCACGGATGCATCTGGTAGTCGCGCAGCAGCACCTTCTGCACGTTGCCCGACAGCTCCATCTCCAGGATCGACGAGTGGAAGGCTTCCTTCTTCAGCGCGTGGAACAGCGCGTTGTGGTCCAGCTCGATCATGGCCGGCGTGCCGGCACCATAGACGATGCCGGGCACCTTGGCGGCGGCGCGCAGGCGGCGGCTCGCTCCGGTCCCCTGCTGCGTACGCTCGAATGCGACGAACTTCATGTTTCGCTCCAATGAAAGGCGCCCGCGACCAGGCGCCTGAAACGACGGGCCGAAGGCCCGCCACCCAAAAGGGCTCGCGTCAGCGAGCCCGCTCTTCTACTCAAAAGTTATTGTTCTGCTCCGCGAACAGCGAGGTCACCGACTCGCCATCGCTGATGCGACGGATGGTTTCGGCGAAGAGGAAGGACACCGACAGCTGGCGGATCTTGGTGCAGTCGCGTGCCTCGTCGTTCAGCGGAATGGTGTTGGCCACCACCACCTCGTCCATCTGCGATTCGCGGATGCGCTGGATCGCCGGGCCGGAGAACACCGGGTGCGTGCAGTAGGCGAACACGCGGCGCGCCCCGCGCTGCTTCAGCACGTCGGCCGCCGCCACCAGCGTGCCGGCGGTGTCGATCATGTCGTCCATGATCACGCAGTGCCGGCCGTCGATGTCGCCGATGACATGCATCACTTCGGACTCATTCGGGTTGGCGCGGCGCTTGTCGATGATCGCCAGGTCGCAGCCCAGCTGCTTGGCCAGCGCCCGTGCGCGCACCACGCCGCCGACGTCGGGCGACACCACCACCAGGTTCTGGTAGTTCTTGCTCTTCAGGTCGGACAGCAGCACCGGAGAGGCATAGATGTTGTCCACCGGGATGTCGAAGAAGCCCTGGATCTGGTCGGCATGCAGGTCCATCGTCAGCAGCCGCTCGACACCCACGCTCTGCAGCATGTTGGCCACGACCTTGGCGCTGATCGGCACGCGCGTCGAGCGCGGGCGGCGATCCTGCCGGGCGTAGCCGAAGTAGGGCATCACCGCCGTGATCCGCCGGGCGCTCGCGCGCTTGAGTGCATCGACCATGATGCACAGTTCCATCAGGTTCTCGTTGGTCGGCGCGCAGGTCGGCTGCACCACGAAGATGTCGCGGGCACGCACGTTCTGCTGCACCTCGATGCGCACTTCCCCGTCGGAGAAGCGGCCGACCAGCGCCCGGCCGAGCTCGACCCCCAACTGCGAGGCGATCTCGCGCGCCAGCGCCGGATTGGCGTTGCCGGTGAACAGGACGGTGTTGAACAGCACCTGGAACTCTCCGGTCGCGGTGGCCATGGGGCCCCGGTCAGTGGACGGCGGGCGGCGTGCAGGTTTGGCAGGGGAGGAAGGACTCGAACCCTCGCATGTCGGAATCAAAATCCGATGCCTTAACCAACTTGGCGACTCCCCTACACAGGACGCGGCTCGCGCCACGCCCTCAAAGCGGTCTCAGTCGGCCCAGCCCGCCAGCGGGTGAAGGTCCAGACTGCGGCACAACCGAACCTTCCAGGGACCGGGCAGCGGGTGCGCCGGCCACGTCGCCAGGGATGGATCGTCCATGCCGACCCTTGCGAACACGGCGCTGCCCGATCCGGTCATGCGGCTGTTGCCGAACTGCTGCTGCAACCAATCGGCCACCGCGCGCACTTCCGGACAACAGGCCTCGGCCACCGGCTGCAGATCGTTGCGGCCGAAGCCGCTGGCGAACGCTGCCATTTGCCCGTCGGCCTGCTCGCCGACCTTCTCGGGGCGGCTGGCGCCCACAAGAGAGCCCAAGAGTATAACAGGCTCCGTGTCGCGCACGAGCGACGGGCTGCGGAAGATGTCGGCCGTGGCCAACGCCGCAGCCGGTTTGGCCACCGCAAAGCGCATCGGTGGCAGACGCAGCGGTGTCAGCTGCTCGCCGATGCCCTCGACGAAGGCGGGCCTGCCGCCGACGAAGAAGGGGACGTCGGCACCCAGCTTTGCGGCCAGGGCCAGCAAGCGCCGGCGCGGCCAGTGCAGCCGCCACAGTCGGTTCAGGGCGAGCAGCGTGCTGGCGGCATCGGAACTGCCGCCGCCCAGGCCGGCGCCCCACGGCACCTGCTTGTCGATCGACAGGTCGGCGCCGAAGCCGGTGCCCGACTCGGTCTGCAGGGCACGTGCGGCGCGCAGGCACAGATCGTCTTCCGGCAGCGCCGGCCCGAGGTCGTGGCGGGCCAGACGGCCATCGTGGCGCAGCTCGAAGTGCAGCGTGTCGCACCAGTCGATCAGGACGAACACCGACTGCAGCAGGTGATAGCCGTCGTCGCGCCGCCCGACCACGTGCAGGAACAGGTTCAGCTTGGCCGGCGCGGGCACGTCGAAGAGGCCACTCAGGCTCACGGTGCAACGTCTTTCTGCACTCGCAGGCGCACGGCGGGCGGGGCGTCGCGGCGGGCCTGCAGCTGACCGGCGCCGAAGCGGGCCAGGTCGATCTGCCAGCCCAGCTGCACGAAGCCCGCGCCGGGTTGCAGCGGCTGGTCCGCGGCCCCGGCCCAGGGGCGGCCTTGCAGCCAGTCGGGCAGGGCACGCAACGGCAGGTTTTCGCCGAAGGTGTCGCGCGCTAGCGCGTCGAGGTCGTCGAAGCGGCGCTCGCCCTGCGGCGTGACCAGGCGCGCTTCGCCGGGTCCCCAGTAGGCGGCCGCCAGCGTCGTGCCCAACGGCGTGTTCAGGCGCAGTTCGCCGCGCTGCGCGTCGCCGCGCAGTTCGAAGCCGGCGTTCAGTGACTGGGCCGGCCGCTCCGGCGTGGCATCCACCTGCAGAGCCAGCCGGCCGGCGACGTACGTGGCATCCGGACCGGCGGGAGATGCGCAGCCCGCCAGCGCCAGGCACGCGGCCGCGAGCGCCGCCCCGTGCCGCACTATTGCGCCTTCAGCCGCTGCTGTGTCTCGCGCAGCACGTCGTTGCCGCTGTCGCGGCTGCCGGCTTCGGCCCAGATGCGCCGGGCTTCGTCCTTCTGGCCCGACGCCCACAGCACTTCGCCCAGATGGGCAGCGATCTCGGCATCGGGCCGCGCCTGGTAGGCCTGGCGCAGCAGGCGCAGCGCCTCTTCACGATTGCCGAGGCGGAACTCGACCCAGCCCAGGCTGTCGGTGATGAACGGATCGCCGGGCGTCAGCTGCAATGCGCGCTCGATCAGCGACTTGGCTTCGGTCAGGCGCAGGTTGCGGTCGGCCAGCGAATAGCCGAGCGCGTTGTAGGCATGGGCGTGGTCCGGCTTGAGTTCGATCACCCGGCGCAGCAGCGTTTCCATCGCGTCGAGCTGAGCGATCTTCTCGGCCATCATCGCCTGCTCGTACAGCAGGTCGGTGTCGTTCGGGAAGCGCTGGTTCGCGGCCTCGAGCAGCGCATAGGCTTCGGACCATTGCTTCACCTCGCGCAGCACCTGTGTCTCGGCCAGCACCTTGGCGCGGGCGTCGGCGGCGTCACGCTCGGGCGCACTGCGCACCAGAGCACGCGCCTCCTGGACCTTGCCCTGGCGGGCCAGCAGCAGTGCCCGCCGCGTCTGCACGTCGAGCGCGCGCTGCGGGTCTTCGATGCGCGCCAGCCGCGCCTCGGCGGTGACGAAGTCGCCGCGCTGCTCGGCGGCCTGCGCCAGCAGCAGCCATGCCTGCGTCAGGCTCTGGTCGCCGGCCGAGGCGTCATCGTCGTTGTCGTCGGCATCGCTGGCGGCCGGCTTGGCCGGTGTCGCCTGGGCCTGGACCAACTGCACGTAGCGCTGCAAGGACGCCTCCCCGGCCTGCGTCTGGCGCAGCTCCAGCTGCAGCGCGCCCAGCGTCAGCCACGGCGGTGCCAGCTCCGGCTGCTGCTGAGTGACCCTCTGCAGCTGCACGATCGCATCGGCATAGCGCTGCAGGCCGAGCAGCGTGCCGGCGTAGGCGCGCCGAACGGCGATGTCGGCGTTGGGTGCCTTCAGGTAGTTCAACACCAGCGCCTCGGCCTCGGCACGCTTGGGCATCAGCTCCAGGGCCAGCAGCACGGCGGCCACCGAGCTCGGGTCTTCACCCTGCGCCTGCCGGGCGAGCTGCAGGGCGCGATCGGTGTCGCCGGCGGCCAGCCAGGCCCGGCCGATGGCCGCCTGCACCGCGATGCGCGTGCTGGCGTCGCCGGCATAGGGCTGCAGCGCGTCCTCCAGCACCGTGGCCGCCTGGCGCTTGTCCGTGGCACGTTGCAGGAAGCGCGGCAGCGAGTTGATGACTGCGGCCCGCTCGGCGGCCGGCGTGGTTGCGAGCAGCGCGCGCAATGGCTCGGGCAGGTCTGCCATCCGGTTCATCGACAGCAGGATCTGCAATTGCAGCCGGATCGCTTCCAGCGATTCGGGCCGGGCCGTGCGCCAGGCGCGTGTCGCGCCCAGCGCCTGTTCACCGGCACGGGCCTGCAGCGCGATCTCGGTGGCGCGGCGGAACAGCTGTTCGTCGCGCGTGCGCCGCGCGGCGTCCATGATGATCTGGTAGGCATTGCCGGTCTGGCCGGCGCCGAGTTCGATCTCGCCGATCAGCAGCTGATAGAACAGCGGCGCATCGATGGTCGAGTTGTGTACCGGCGGGTTGTCGGGGGCGCTGGCCGCCGCATCGGGCGCGGGGGTCTGGGCGAGTGCCGCCAGGCACGACAGCAGAAGGGCCGCTGCCGCAGCCCATCGGCATGCGGCAGGGGGCCGCAGGCTCGATACGGTCATCGGATCTCCACAGAGAGTGCGCTCCATTCTCACATAATGGTCCGATGCCGGAGTTGCCGGAAGTCGAAGTCACTCGCCGCAGCATTGCCGCGCGTCTGCACGGTGCGCAGGTGCTGTCGGTACGCTGCGGCAAGCCGCTGCGCTGGCCGCTGGGCATCGCACCCGAGGCTCTGGTCGGCGCCCGGTTGGGCGAGGTGTCGCGGCGCGGCAAGTACCTCTGGCTGCCGTTGCAGCGCGACGCAGCGGCAGTCGTGCTCACCGCGGAATCGGCGGCAGAACCGCCGGCGCCGGCCGGCGGCCTGCTGCTGCATCTGGGGATGTCCGGCTCGTTGGCGCTGCAGTCGCAGCCCTCGCCGCCGGGGCCGCACGCGCATTTCGACATGCTGACCACGCAGGGCCTGCTGCGTCTGACGGACCCGCGCCGCTTCGGTGCGGTGCTGTGGTCGCCGGCGCTCGACCAGGCGCCGGCGGCGGTGCTGCTGGCGCGGCTCGGCGTCGAGCCCTTCGATCCGGCGCTGACGGCGCAATCGTTGCACGCCGCCTGCCGCCGTCGCCGCGTGGCCATCAAGAGCCTGCTGCTCGGCGGCCAGGTGGTGGTGGGCGCAGGCAACATCTATGCGTGCGAAGCGCTGTTCCGCGCCGGCATCGACCCGCGCACGCGCAGCGACCGCCTCAGCCTGCCGCGTTGCGAGCGGCTGCTCGCCGCGCTGCGCGAGACGCTGGCGCGCGCGCTGGAACTCGGCGGATCGACGCTGCGCGACTTCAGCGACGCGCATGGCATGTCCGGTGAATTCCAGGACGAGGCCCGGGTCTATGGCCGCGAAGGTCAGCCCTGTCAGCGCTGCGGCGGCACGGTGCGCCGCATCGTCCAGGCCCAGCGCTCCACCTTCTTCTGCCCGTCCTGCCAGCGGCGAAGCTGATCGAGCCCGCGGCGGTCTGGACTCTGCGCAAAGCTGCACAGGCTTCCTGTGAGCAGATGTTTCGCCGGTCTCGTGGGCCTGAAACGCTGAGCTAGCATGGCTCGACGGCTGTTCGGCCGCAGTAGTTCGCCCGATGACGCATACCCTGGAACGGCAACTCGACGCGCTGGCGGCGTGGCGGCAGGCGCTCGCCCGCCGCATCGGCGACGTCGTGGACCTGATGTCCGAACACGACCTGCTCGACCCCGGCAGCGAAGCGGCGCTGGACGCGCTGCACCACAAGCTGGCGGCCGACCGCCTGGTGCTGGCCTGCGTGGCCGAGGTCTCGCGCGGCAAGTCCGAGCTGCTGAACGCCATCTTCTTCGCCGACGCCGGCCGCCGGGTGCTGCCCGCCACGCCCGGCCGCACGACGATGTGTCCGGTCGAACTGCGTTTCCATGCCGGCCAGCCGCCGGAGTTGGCGCTGCTGCCGATCGACACGCGGCTCGACGATCGGCCGCTGGCCGAATGGCGCATGCGTGCCGAGGCCTGGCAGCGCCTGAGCCTGGACCCGCGCCATCCCGACGGCCTGGCCGAGGCCCTGAACCTGGTGACGCAGACGCGGCGTGTCAGCACCTCGGCCGCGGCTGCGCTCGGCTTCTGGAGCGACACCCATCCCGACGACAACCCGCCGCGCCTGCCCGACGGCAGCGTCGAGGTGCCGGCCTGGCGCCATGCGCTGATCAACTATCCGCACCCGCTGCTCAAGCGCGGCCTGGTGGTGCTCGACACGCCCGGGCTGAACGCGGTGGGCGCCGAGCCCGAGCTGACGCTCGGCCTGCTGCCGTCGGCCCATGCGATCGTCTTCCTGCTGGCGGCGGACACCGGGCTGTCGCGCTCGGACCTCGGCGTCTGGACCGACCACCTCGGTGCCGCCGCGCTCGAGCGCTTCGTCGTGCTGAACAAGACCGACATCCTGGCCGACCCCTTGTCCACCCCGGCCGCGGTGGCGGCGCAGATCGAAGCGCAGCGTCGCCAGATCGCGCAGATGCTGGACGTGCCGGCCGGCCGCGTCTACGCACTGTCGGCGCGCGATGCGCTGGCCGCGCGTATCGCCGGCGATGGCGAAGCGCTGCAGCGCAGCGGCCTGCCGGCACTGGAGGCCGCGCTGGCGCAGGAACTGCTGCCGCGTCAGCGAGAACTGCTGGGCCGAGCCGCCGCCGCGACGCTGCAGACACTGCGCCACGGTGCCGCGCGGCGGCTCGGTGAACGCCGCCGTCACAGCGCCGAGCAGACGCTCGAACTGCGCGGCCTGCGCGGCAAGAGCCAGGCCAAGGTGCAGGCGATGCTGCTGCGGCTGGACGCCGAGATGGGCGATTTCGAACGCTGCAACGCGCGCCTGACCGCCTTGCGCGCGGTGCACCTGCGCCAGCTGCAGAAGGCGATGGCCGCGCTGTCCAGCGACTTGCTGCGCAGCGAAGTGGCTGCGATGCAGAAGGCCATCGCCGCGACGCCGTTGCAGCTGGGCGCCCGCAAGGCCTTCGCCGCGCTGGGCGAGCGGCTGCGCTCGGCGCTGGCGGCCGCGCGCGGCCAGTTCGACGAGATCCAGCAGATGCTCGGCGGCAGTTATCAGCAACTGAACGCCGACTACGGCTTCAGCTTCACGCTGGCGGCACCGCCGCCGCTGCAGCGTTTCGTCGAGGATCTCGAGCTGATCGAGCGCAGCTACGCGCGCTACCTCGGCCCGACCCAGGCGTGGCGACTGTCCACGCCGGGATTCATGGACCAGTTCCAGCGCATGCTGCTGTCGAAGCTGCGCGTGGTCTTCGAGAGCGCGGCCGGCGAGATCGAACTGTGGAGCAAGGCCGAGGCCGCACAGCTCGAACAGCAGCTGCGCGAGCGCCGCCGTTCCTTCGCCCATCGCCACGAAGCGCTGCAACGCATCCAGGCGGCGGCCGGCGAGCTGGAACAGCGCATCGCCGAAGTCGAGCAGCAGGACAGGCAGCTGGCCGGCCTGCAGGGGCAGCTGGATGCGCTGGTCGAGCAGGCGCGTGCGGCCGCCCAGGCGCCGGCCGATGGCGCGCCGCCTGTCGTCCGCCAGGCTGCCGACGACCGCGCGCCGCGGCGCAGCGTCGCGCACTGATGCCCCCGCCGGACATCGCGCAGCGCGTGCTGCGCTGGCGCCGCCCGTTCGGCCGCCAGGGCATGCCCTGGCAGGACACGCGCGACCCCTACCGCGTGTGGCTGTCCGAGATCATGCTGCAGCAGACGCAGGTGGCCACGGTGCGCGACTACTACCTGCGCTTCCTCCAGCGTTTCCCGGACCTGGCGGCGCTGGCGGCGGCGCCGCTGGACGATGTGCTGGCGCTGTGGAGCGGACTCGGCTACTACAGCCGCGCGCGCAATCTGCACCGCTGCGCGCAGGTGGTGCAGCGCGAGCACGGCGGTACCTTCCCGCGCAGCGCCGAAGCGCTGGCCCGGCTGCCGGGCATCGGCCGCTCCACCGCCGCCGCAATCGCTGCCTTCTGCTACGGCGAGCGTGTCGCGATCCTCGACGGCAACGTCAAACGCGTGCTGACGCGTGCGCTCGGTTTCGGCGCCGACCTGTCGCTGGCCGCGAACGAACGCGCGCTGTGGCAACGGGCGCAGGACCTGGTGCCGCCGCAGGGCGTCGAAGACTACACGCAGGGGCTGATGGACCTGGGGGCAACGCTGTGCAGCGCGCGCAACCCGGCCTGCGATCGCTGCCCGCTGGCGCAGGTGTGCGTCGCGTACCGCGAGGGCCGGCCGCAGGCTTATCCGGTCAAGACGCGGCGGCTGCGCCGCGGCACCCGCCGCCATGCGCTGCTGTGGCTCGAGCACGGTCCGCAGGTGTGGCTGGTGCAGCGAGCGCCGCGCGGCGTCTGGGCGGGCTTGTGGAGCCTGCCCGAATTCGATTCGCCCGAGGCGCTGCAGGCACTGCTGCAGGCCTGGCCCGGCCAGGGTGAAAACCTGCCGACGATCGTGCACGTGCTGACACATCTGGACTGGACGCTGCAGCCGCTGCGCTGGCGGCTGCCGGCGAGGCTCGGCACGCGCCGCGTCGATGCGCTGACCGCGCAGCTGCCGGCCGGCCGCTGGGTCGATCTCGGACAGGCCCTGCAGCTCGGCCTGCCGGCGCCGGTGCGCAAGCTGCTGGCGGCCGATCAGCCCTGAACCACGCCCTTGCCGCGCAGGTAGTCCTGCACCAGGCGCAGCCGCATCTGCGGATCGTCCAGCTCCATCAGCTTCTGCTTGGCCGCCAGCGAGATCGGCAGGATCTCGCACCAGCGGTTGGCCACCCAGCCGGCATCGTCCAGGCGGTGCGGCGCGTGGAAAGGCTCGGCGCCTTGCGCCTTCAGCGTGGCAATGGCATTGGCCAGGGCCTGCACGGTGGGCTGCAGCGCGTCTTCGGGCGGCTGCGGCACGTCTTCCGGCTGCAGCTCGGCGTCGGTGACCCACAGCCCGTCGGGCTGCTGCGTTGCGTCGCCGTCCATGCGGAAGCGTTGCGTGCCGGTGCAGCGCACGCGCAGCAGGCCGGGCTGTTCACTGTCGACCTCGTCCAGGCGCGCCAGCACGCCCGATCGTTCGAAACGCACCTTGGCAGCTCGCGGCTGGCGCACCTCGCCGCCCTGCAGCAGGCAGACCACGCCGAACGGCTGCTGGCGGCGCAGGCAGTCGGTCATCAGGTCCAGGTAGCGGGCTTCGAACACCTTCAGCACCAGCAGCCCGCCGGGGAACAGCACCGACTGCAGCGGAAACAGCGGCAGCGCGGCGATGCGGCTCACGGCAGCGCCCCGCGCCCGCCCGGCGCCGGCTCGGCGCAGCCTGGCCGTGCGTTCATTCGTGCGCGTCCAGCTCGCGGTGCCGCACCAGCGCCGTGCCGCGTGCGGCGAAGCGCTGGGCCAGCTGCTCGCTGAAGTACACCGAGCGGTGCTGGCCGCCGGTGCAGCCGATGGCCACCGTCAGGTAGCTGCGCTGGTCGTCTTCGAAGGCCACCAGCCAGCGCCGCAGGAAGGCTTCGATCTGCGCCAGCATCTCGGCGACGTCGGGCTGTGCGTCCAGGTAGGCCTTCACCGGCGCATCGCGGCCGGTCAGAGGCCGCAGCTCGCGGATGTAGTGCGGGTTGGGCAACACTCGCACGTCGAACACGAAGTCGGCGTCCAGCGGCACGCCGAACTTGAAGGCGAAGGACTCGAAGACCAGCGTCAGCGCGGCGCCGCGCGCGCCCACCAGTTCGCGCACCCAGCGGCGCAGTTGCGCCGGCCGCAGCTGGCTGGTGTCGATGACGGTGGACACCTCGCGCAGCGCGGCCAGCATCTGGCGTTCCAGTTCGATGGCGTCGGTGAGCACGCGCGTGGCGTCGCCCTGCATGCCGGCCGACAGCGGGTGCGGCCGCCGTGTCTCGGAGAAGCGCCGCAACAGCGCGTCGGTGCTGGCATCGAGGAACAGCGCACGGATGTGCACGCCCTCGCGCTGCAGTTCCTGGATCAGCGGCACCAGCTGCGGCAGCGCGACGGCACTGCGCACGTCCACCGCCACCGCGACACGCCGCGTGAAGCGCTCGTGCTCCAGGCGCACGAAGTCGCGCAGCAGCTCGGGCGGCAGGTTGTCGACGCAGAAGAAGCCGGCGTCCTCCAGCGCGTGCAGCGCCTGCGACTTGCCGGAGCCGGAGATGCCGGTGATCAGCACCAGCTCGCGCCGGTCTTCGGCCGTGCCGCCGCCGTCCGCGGCAGAGGCCGCCGGCTGCATGGGGGCGTCGTCGTGGCTCATCGCTGCTTCTGCGCGCTGCGCGCCGTCTTGGCCTGCGGCGCGGCGACGGGCTCGGACAGCCCGCCGAGCATGGCTTCGGCATGCGCGCGGCTGGTGCCGCCCAGGCGCTCGTCGCCAAGCATGCGGGCGACTTCGCTGACGCGTGCTTCACCGCTCACCGGCTGCACGTCGCTGACGGTCGCGCCGTCGTGCAGCGCCTTGGAGACGACGAAATGATGGTCGGCACAGGCCGCCACCTGTGCCAGATGCGTGACGGCCAGCACCTGGCCGCTCGCGCTGCTGGCGCCGAGTTGCTTCATCAGCCGCCCCACCTGGTAGGCCACGTTGCCGCCGACGCCGGCATCGATCTCGTCGAAGATCAGCGTCGGCATGGCGCCGCCCCGCGCACAGGTGCTGACGGCAATGGCCAGCGCCAGCCGCGACAGCTCGCCGCCCGAGGCCACCTTGGCCAGCGGCCGAGGGCTGCTGCCGGCATGGCCGGCGACGCGGAACTCGACCTGTTCCAGGCCGAAGGCCTGCGGCGTCTCGGCGGGCACCAGCGCCACCTCGAAACGCCCGCCGGCCATGCCCAGCTGCTGCATCCCCTGCGTCACCGCGGCGCCGAGCTTCGGCGCCGAGGCTCGCCGCAGCTTGCCGATGCGCTGCGCCTCGGTGCGCCAGGCGGCCTGCGCGCGTTCCTGCGCCGCCTGCAGGCCGTCCAGATCGGCGGCGGCGTCGAGGCTGCGCAGTTCCTGCTTCCAGCCTTCCAGCAGTGCCGGCAGTTCGGCCGGCGGGCGCCGGTAGCGGCGCGCCAGCGACATCCAGCTCGACAGCCGCGCGTCGAGTTCGGCCAGACGCTGCGGGTCGGGCTCGCTGCGGCCCAGATAGGCATGCAGGCTGTGGGCCGCGTCCTGCAGCTGGGCCTGCGCGCCTTGCAGCACCTCGATCACCGCCGCCAGCTCGGCGTCGTAGCGCGTCAGCTCGTCGAGCGCGTCGATGGCCTGGCCGGTCAGGGTGTCGGCCGCCGGCTCGCCGTCGCTCAACGCGGCCAGCGCCGCGCGCACGCCGTCGAGCAGCGACTGGGCATGGGCCAGGCGCTGGTGCTCGGCATTCAGCTCGTCCCACTCGTCGGCGCCGGGGGCCAGCCTGTCGACCTCGCCGATCTGCCAGGCCAGCCGCTCGCGTTCGCGTTCGAGCGACGCACCGCGGGCGCGGGCATCGGCCAGCGCCGCCTCGGCGGCTTTCCAGGCCTGCCACAGCGACGACAGCGTGGCGGTGTCGGCGCCGGCCTGCTGGTCGAGCAGCGCGCGCACGGCGGCGGGCCGCGTCAGGCTCTGCCATGCATGCTGGCCGTGGATGTCCACCAGCTGCTCGCCGGCCTCGCGCAGCTGGCCGACCGTGGCCGGGCTGCCGTTGACCCAGGCGCGGCTCTTGCCTTGCGTGTCGATGCTGCGCCGCAGCAACAGCGTGTCAGCGCGGTCGAAGCCGGCTTCGTCCAGCCACGCGGCCAGCGACGGCGGCGTATCGAATTCGGCGCTGACCTCGGCGCGCGTGCAGCCTTCGCGCACCACGCCGGCGTCGCCGCGGCCGCCCAGCGCCAGCTGAAGCGCATCGATGAGGATCGACTTGCCGGCGCCGGTCTCGCCGGTCAGCACCGAAAAGCCGCTGTCGAGTTCCACCTCCAGTCGGCTGACGATGACCACGTCGCGCAGCGTCAGTCGGCGCAGCATCTAGACCACACCTTCGTGCCAGCGCAGCTTGCGGCGCAGCGTGGCGTAGTAGCTCCAGCCCAGCGGATGCAGGAAGCGCACCTTGTGCGCCGAACGGCGCACGCGCACCTGGTCGCCATGCAGCAGGCTGGCCAGGCTCTGCATGTCGAAGTTGGCCGAGGCGTCGCGCCCGGCCACGATCTGGATGCGGATCTCGCCCTGGTCCGGCAGCACGATCGGCCGGTTGGACAAGGTGTGCGACGCGATCGGCACCAGCAGCAGCCCGGCGATGCCGGGGTGCAGGATCGGCCCGCCGGCCGACAGCGCATAGGCGGTGCTGCCGGTGGGCGAGGCGACGATCAGGCCGTCGGCCCGCAGGTTGGCGACGAACTCGTCGCCGATGTCGATGCGCAGCTCCACCATGCTGGCGGTGGCGCCGCGGCTGACCACCACCTCGTTCAGCGACAGGCCTTCGAAGATCTTTTCGCCGTCGCGCCAGACGCCGCCCTCGATCATCGTGCGGTGCTCTTCCTCGTAGTCGCCGGCGACCATCGGGCGCAGCGTCTCGCGGAAGTCCGACAGCGGCACGTCGGTGATGAAGCCCAGCCGGCCCTGGTTGATGCCCACCAGCGGCAGGTTCTGGCGCGCCAGCTCGCGGGCGATGCCGAGCATCGTGCCGTCGCCGCCCACGACCACCGCGAGGTCGCAGCGCTGACCCATCTGCGCCGGCGACAGCGCCTCGAAGTCGGTGACGCCGATGTTCATCGCGGTGGCGGCCTCGAACGAGACCTCGAGACCCTGGTCCATCAGGAAATGGGCCACGTCCTCAAGCAACGGGCGGATGCCCTGTGCCTGGTACTTGCCTACGATGGCGGCGTGACGGAATCGCGTCGGCATGCGGACCATTACACCATGGCCGCCATGACTGCGGCATGGCGACGGGCGCTCTCCGTACAATGAAAAACCATGCTGGACGAACGCGCCCGCACCCTGCTGAAAACCCTGGTCGAACGCTACATCGCCGACGGCCAGCCGGTGGGCTCGCGTACGCTGTCGCGGGCCAGCGGCCTGGAGTTGTCGCCGGCCACCATCCGCAACGTGATGGCCGACCTGGAAGAGCTGGGCCTGATCGCCAGCCCCCACACCAGCGCCGGCCGCGTGCCCACCGCGCGCGGCTATCGCCTGTTCGTCGACACCATGCTCACCGCGCGTCCGGTCAGCCTGGTCGACGTGCCGCCGGAGATGGCAGCGGCGCGCGAGCAGCTGCATCCCGACCAGCCGCAGCGCGTCATCACCCAGGCCGCGAGCCTGCTGTCCAGCCTGTCCAGCTTCGTCGGCGTGGTGACCGCACCGCGCAAGGCCAGCATCTTCCGCCACATCGAGTTCCTGCGCCTCGGCGAACGCCGCGTGCTGGTGATCCTGGTGGCGCCTGATGGCGACGTTCAGAACCGGGTGATCTTCACGGCGCGCGACTACACGCAAAGCGAGCTGGTCGAGGCCACCAACTACCTGAACACGCACTATGCGGGCCTGAGCATCGAGGAGGTGCGCGAACGGCTGAAGCACGAGATCGAGGCGCTGCGCACCGAGATCGCCACGCTGATGCAGGCGGCGGTGCAGGCCGGCAGCGAGGTGCTGGCCGAAAACACCGATCAGGTCATCGTCAGCGGCGAGCGCAACCTGCTCGGCGTGCCGGCCTTCGGCAATGACCTGGGCAGCTTGCGCAAGCTGTTCGACGTGTTCGAGCAGAAGACCGAACTGATGCGCCTGCTGGACGTGAGCAGCCGCGCCGAAGGCGTGCGCATCTACATCGGCGGCGAGAGCCAGGTCGTGCCCTTCGAGGAGCTGTCGGTGGTGACCGCGCCCTACGAAGTGGATGGCCGCGTGGTCGGCACGCTGGGCGTCATCGGCCCGACGCGCATGGCCTACGAGCGCATGATCCAGATCGTCGACATCACGGCGCGTCTGGTCGGCAACGCGCTGAGCCAGAAGTAGCGCTGCCTACAATCCCGGCCAGCGGGCCGTTAGCTCAGTTGGTCAGAGCAGAGGACTCATAATCCTTTGGTCGTTGGTTCAAGTCCAACACGGCCTACCAGTCTTACTGGGGTTTCGCTGATGGCGAACGCCGGCATCATCGATTCACTTGCGCGCTGGTGGAAGTCCTGGGTCACGCGTGCATGGCCCACCTGCCGGACTGCCGCCGCGCAGACTCCTAGACGAAGCGGTCGAAGCGCAGCTGTTGCGGGTGCACCCGGTGGCGCTGCATCAGCAGCGACTGCACCGCCTCCACCATCGGCGGCGGGCCGGCGAAGTAGAAGTCGAAGTCGCTCATCGGCGCCGGCAGCGTGCGCTCCATCACCTCGTGCACGAAGCCGGTGGCACCGGCCCAGGGTGGATCGGGCTCGGCAGCCGAGAGCACGGTGGTCACGTCCAGGCGCGGGTTGTCCAGGCCCTGCAATGCCTGCAGCGCGCCCACGTCGGCCTGTGAGCGCAGGCCGATGTACAGGCGTACGCGGCGCGCGTCGTGCACCGCCAGCGCGCCGCGCACGACGGACAGCATCGGCCCCAGGCCCGAGCCGCCGCCGATGCAGACGAGGTCGCGCGCCGAGTCGGTGTTGAGGTGGGCATGGCCGTACGGCCCGTCGAGCGTGATCGCCTGCTGCAAGCCCACGCGGTCGAACAGCGTGGCACTGCCCAGCCCGCCGGGCA
The DNA here is from genome assembly GCA_044225625.1 of Rubrivivax sp. GTDB lineage: Bacteria > Pseudomonadota > Gammaproteobacteria > Burkholderiales > Burkholderiaceae_C > Rubrivivax. The sequence goes on along the minus strand of JBGAII010000008.1, from coordinate 18,353 downwards.
TGCGCTTGACGATGAACTGCCACAGGCCGTGCCCGTTCGGCAGGTTGCTCATCGACCACGCCCGCGCGCCCGCCACGCCCGGCAGGCAGGCCAGTGCGTACTGGCCAGGCAGGAAGTCGGCCGCGCCCTCGGCCGCGAAGCTGAACTCCGCCATGTCCGCGGTGAGCGTGCGCACCTGCACCAGCCGCGCCTCGAACCGCCGCGGCGCCGGGCCGGTCGGAGGCGGCGCCGCACCCAGCCGCACGCGCACGCGCAGGTCGCCGCACACCCGCGACTGGCAGGCCAGGCGCTTGCCGCGCTGGCGTTCGCGGGCGGAAAGGCCCGGCGCGTCGGGCCACAGGTCCTGCACCTCGCCTTCCAGCAGATCGAAGCGGCAGCTGCCGCAACCGCCCACGCTGCATTCGTAGGCCCAGCCGCAGCCGGCGCGCAGTGCGCCGCGCAGCAGCGTGTCCTCGTCGCGCGCGATGTCGAAGGCGGTGCCGCCTTCGACCTGGATGCGCCAGCGCGCGCCGCCCTCGGGCGCCGCGCCCTGCGTCACAAGCCCAGGCCTTGCCGGAATTCGCGCGTGGCCGCGCGGGCGCGGCCGGCCAGCCCGGGCGAATCGGTCAGCGCGCCGGCGTAGGCATCGATCGCCGCATCGGCCAGCGGCTGCCTGCCGGGCCACCCAGCCGGCCATCACCTCGCGGTTGCCCGGCTGCTCCAGCGCCATGCGCACCAGCGTGCCGGCCCAGCGGCGGTGGCGCTGCGCGTCCAGCAGTTGCGCATCGGCCAGCAGGCCGAGCAGCGTGTCGCCGTTGTGCCGGCCGGCGTCGCCCAGGCCGCGCAAGACGGCTTCTTCCATCGCCGGCCGCGCCACCAGGTTCAACGCCACGAACGATTCGCCCCAGTCCCAGGCCACCAGCGCGCGCTCCACCAGCGCGCGCCAGCCCTGCCAGGCGGCATCGTCCTCCCAGTAGTGCCGCTCGTCGCGGCCGAAGCCGGTGTCCTTGAAGGTGAGCGACAGTTCCTGGGTGCGGTACGCCGTGTGCGTGAGCCAGCGCAGCGAATCGGCCGTCTGGTAGGTGGCGCAGTTGCTGATGGTGGAGGCCGGCGCCATCTGGCTCAGGTAGGCCGACCCCATCTGCAGCGCATGCACCAGGTAGCGCTGCGGCGTGTACAGCCGCGCCAGCGTGCCGGCCCAGGTGGGTTCCAGCATCGCGTCGTGACCACGCGCGTTGAACTGGTCGAACAGGCCCAGCACGTAGGTCTCCTGCCCGTCCTGCTGGATGTTGTAGGTGCGGTAGACCATCTCCTCCGGGTCGCGGAAGGCGTTCCAGTCCGGGTGCTTCAGCGGCGACGCGTTGCGGTGCTGCTTGAACCACTGCGCCATCTCGAAGTTGGGGTCCAGCTCGAAGGGCGCGTCCGGGTTGTCGGTGTGGAAGTGCAGGTTGGTGGAGACGATCTCGTACTCGCTGGGCTTGCGCTTGCGGCCTGCGAGGTGGCTCCAGGTCTTCAGCGGCTTCAGGACTTCAGGTTGCGTCATGGCGGTCTCTCCTCACATCGTCTTCTCGAAATAGAAGCGCACCTGGTCCTCGGCCGTCTCGATGCGGCCGGCAAAGGAGCTCAGGTTCAGCTCCAGCTCGGACATGCGGAAGGGGCGCCCGAGCGCCTGTTCCAGCGTGGCGCGGCGCAGGATCAGCTCGCCGTCGGCGTCGATGCGCACGTAGGCCAGCTTGTCGTCGACCCGGATCTCCTTGCCCGGGTTGTCTTCCTGCGCGGCCTCCACCACGGCGGCCGTGATGTTGCTGGCGCGCAGCACGGGGCCGACGCGGTTGTTCTTGTAGCCGTCGGCGGTCTTCAGGTTGCTCATGTCGATCCTTTGAAACGTTGACGCTCAGGTGTGCGCGAACTGCGGCGTGACGCCGTCGACCTGGACGAGCACGTCGTCGCCTTCCACGCGCACCGGGTACACCGCCAGCCTGCAATCGCCCGGATTGATGCCCAGCCCGGTGCCGGCATCGAAGGTCCACTGGTGCGCGCGGCAGGTGAGCACGCGGCCGTCGAACCTGCCCTCGCACAGCGGAATGTCCTGGTGCGGGCAGCTGCCCTGGTAGGCGCGCACCTCGCCGCCATCCAGCCGCAGCAGCAGCACGGCGGACTGGCCCACCGCCACTTCCAGCATCTCGCCTTCCCACAGTTCGTCGGCGCTGCAGGCACGTTGGTAGGTCATGGCGGCCTCACGCGTCGCTGAAGATGAACTCCAGCGTTTCCATCGGCTTGATGCCGGTCTGCGCCAGCTTGGCGTCACGCGCAAAGAACTCGGTATCGCCCTGCCGACGCACGCGCACCACCTTGCCGGGGCGCGGTGCCACGCGCCGGCCCACCGAGTGGTGGGCGGCGGCGGCGGCCACTTCGTCCATGGTGTTTTCGGTGTCCACCGGCACCAGCTGCAGCACGAAGTCGTACTGGAAGTTCGAGATCACGGGAAACAGGGCCATGCTTTGTGCTCCTCTCGTTGCGGCGGCGTGCGTCACGCCGCCTTCTTCTCGTAGCGCTTGTCGCGGTAGGCGGCCACCCAGGCGTAGGCATGGGCGTCGTCGCCGATCTCGCCGGGCGCCAGGTTCATGTACTGCAGCGCGCCCATCAGGTTGGGCGGCTGGATGTGGCCGGCGAGGAAGCGGTCCACCAGCGTCAGGTGGTCGCGGTAGCGCACCGGGTCCTGCTGGAACACCCAGCGGTCGATCTCGGAGTTGAAGTGGTAGGTGCGGCCCTGGTAGTCCAGTGGGTAGTCGCGCACGTTCCAGCCCTTGCCCGGGATGGCGCAGATCGGGATCTGGCTCATGTTGCAGACGATGGGCAACGTCTCGGGCACGGTGAGCTCGGTGCGGCCGGCCACCAGGTTGTCGATGATCACGTCCCAGGCCTGGCCAAAGGTGTCGTTCCAGCCGGGATACTTTTCTTCCAGCCAATCGCGGCATTCAGGCGTGACGCCGGCGGCCACGTTCCACCACAGCGTGGGGCGCCAGAACCAGATGCCCATCTGGTAGGCGTGGTGCTGGTAGTCGAACTCGTTGATCATCTGGTCCCAGTACCAGGGCAGGTCCAGCCCCAGATCGAGCAGCGTGCGCTCGAACTGGCCGACGATCCATTCGAGCATGAACTCCTTGAAGGATTGCTTGCGGTGCTCCAGCGGCGTGGCGTAGTCCATCGCCGTGCCGGTGAGCAGGCTGAACAGGCGCCATGCGCGGGCGATGGCCACGTCCACCAGCTTCTGCGCCTCTTCCTTGCGGCCATGCTTGATCAGAAGCTGCAGCGCGGGCCCGCCGATCTGCGCGTGACGCGACTCGTCGGTCTGGATGCTGGAGATGAGGCTGGAGAAGGTGAAGTCACCGGCCTCGGCCGCATCGGCCGCCAGGCCCAGGAACTGCATGTTGGTGAAGCCGGTCTCGAACGCGAAGGTGAGCATCACCGCGATGTCCGTCGCGCTGCGCGAGAGGAACAGGTCGTCGAACGCATGGCGCGCCGCGATGGCGCCCCATTCGTTGGTGTGATACGCCTTGTGGGCCCAGTCGAACTGCCGGTCCTTCGAGCAGTAGCTGTGCGGAAAGTACAGCTGGATCTGCGCATGGCGGTTCTCGTCCATCATGCCGAAGGTGGCCATGTTGCGCATGCCCGGCGCGCGGCCGAAGCGCACCATGCGCGCCTCCGCGCTCATGGCCGCGTACTCGCCCAACGCGATGGCGCCGTAGTGCGACTTCAGGATCGACAGCCACCCCGGATCGGCGGTCTCGAACATGCGGCTGCGCTCCAGCGCGGCCTTGACCGAGTAGGCGCCCGCATCCTTCTCGCGCTGGATGCGCACGTACTCGGGGTAGCTGGTCTTGTAGGGCTCGTCGTAGGCTTCCCACTGCGCCATGGTGACGCCCTTGGCGCCGGTCATCAGGTCGGGGAAGAGATCCGATTCCGCCACGTAGCGCGGCGTCCAGTTGGTGCTGCGGGCGATGTCATACCACTCGCGGCGCTCGAGCAGGGCCATGGTGCTTGTCTCCGGTCGTCTGTTCTGGTGGGAACCACGCGCCGGCACCCGGGCCGGCGGCGCGCCGCTGGGGTGCGGCGTGGTGCAACCTTAGGGGCGCGGAGACAGGGGCGCTATTGCACTTTGGTTTAGGGAAGGCGCGTCGCCCGGCATGCGACTGTCGCCCCTGGGCCCGCAGCGGCCAGGGCTGCGCCAGACCCTGCCTGGACAAACAACTGGCCGGCAACGATGTGCCGGATGCCTGGCTGGGCGCGGCCAGTCCGTCCGCATATCAGATGAACCACGGAAGACGCGGTGAGCGCCGCTCGAAAGAACACAGCGCGACCCGAGTAGCGCGTCCGCGGGGCGTCAATCGCGCTCGCGTTCGCACGTTGTTCAGACCTTCCCTAAGGTAGATCCGCCACGGATCGACCACCAGCCTTGCTGCAATGCGCGTAGTTCGACTGCGGTTCAACAGGGCAATCCAGTGGGCGCGCAATGTGCACCACTACGTGACCATCCGCAATTGACGCGAACATGCCGGCCAATGCAAGTCTCCATCTTCGCAAGAGCCCCGGCTTGCTGAGACTCGCTGGCATTCAGCCTGCTGCAAAGGCACGGAACATTGCGTTGCGTTCATCGAGATCAGTCTGGGTCGCTGGAACCATGATCGGAGCGCCCTTCTTGGCAAACTCCTGGCACTCGTTGACGTACGGACCCAAGCGTGCGTGATGCATCCGCGATGCGGCCTCCATGTCGCCGTTGCACTCCGTCCAAGTACTCGCCAGCGTCTCGGCCGACACCATCGCCAGCGTGGTGCCCATGCCCGACAGCAGCGCCGCGCAATGGCCGGCGTCGCCGATCACGGCGACATGGCCCTGGAACCAGCTCTTCATGTGGGTCTGGCTTACGGAGTCGAAGTAGAAGGACTTGGCGGCGGCGGGATCGGCAAGCGCGCTGCGCAGCGCCGGAACCTGCCACGCATCGACCCGCGAGAGATAGCCGTCGATCGTGCCGCGCTGTTGGTCAAGGTTGCGGTAGTCGTACTCCACCTCAGCACTGGCGGCGAGGACCATGGCCTGCGGTCCCTCACCCACGTCGCGCACGGCGATTGTCAGTCCGGGGATGTTGAGCATGCCGCGCTGCCATTTCCGATCGATCGGCAGATCGAACAGCGCGACGTAGTAGCCGAAGTGGCGCACATAGTCGCGCTCGGGCCCGAAGGCGAGCCTGCGCACGTTGGAATGCAGCCCGTCGGCGCCCACCACGAGGTCGTAGCGTCCCTGCGTTCCGTCCGTGCAGCTCACGAGAGCGCCCTCTGCGCCATCGGCGATCGACACGATCGAGCTCCTGAAACGGAACTCGACATCCTCAGGCACCACACTCAGCAGAATGCGGTTGAGCCGGTCTCGTGTGATCTCGACGTCGTCGTCAGTCTCATTCGCGAACCAGCGCAAGTCGAGGGTGGCGACCTGTGCGCCGCTACTGTCCAGCACCGGCATCGGGTCGAGAAGCGGCACCTTCTCGGCGTCGATCCTCGCCAGGATGCCCATGCGCTCGACCGTGCCGAGCGCCCGGCCGCGCACGTCGATGGGCGCGCCGCCGGGCCGCAGACCTTCGGCACGCTCGACGACCGTCACGCGGTGGCCGAAATGGGAAAACCAGTAGGCGGCCGACAGCCCGGCCATGCTGGCTCCAGAGATGAGAACGTCCATGGGTGGCTCCGGACCTGATGACGGCTAGATCTGAAATTCTTTGGCCTGGCGGATCACGGCGGCCTTGTCGAAGTTATTGATCTCATCGACCAGCTCGTTCGTGAACACGTTGTTCAGACTGCCGACTTGCGCTGCCAGCTGCGGGTTCTTGGAGGACTCGCTCGCGATCTGCAGATACGCCTGCCACTCCGCAGTCGACGACGCTCCCCAGCGCTGATCCGGGTCGTCCGGCCTTCGAATCCAGTTGTTCTTTCTGTCCTTGAGGATCATTGCGATCTCCGCGCGGGCCTCGTCGTCCGACTTTGACCGAGACTTGGATTCCGGGTAGAGCTGCCAGTGAATGTTGATCGCCTGGTCGAGATTGGTATGTGCGAAGAGCGTTGACTTGGCCGCCGCACGGCAGAAGCCGATCACCGCCTTTCGCTCGCGTTCCACGACGTCCTTCTTGAACCCCCACCAGCCCGACGACAGTCTGGAATAGTTGGGGGTCAGCGGCAGGTAGCGCAGCGGCATGCCCACCGCCTCGATGCGGGCCGCCTGGGTGTCGAATGTCGCCATCGCGTCCACGCGACCATCGATGAGAGCCTTGCCGGCGACACCGCCGTCGCCGATGGCCACGAACTCAAGGCTCGCGGGGTCGAGTTTCAGCTCAGCGAACATCGTGTTCATCACTACCACGCCGCCGTCGCCCTGGTTGCGCAGACCGATGCGCTTGCCCTTCAGGTCAGCGATGGTCTTGATCGGACTGTCCGGTTTGACGACGACGCAGTTGGCCTGGCGCGGCAGCCAGTTGTAGGCGGCGATGATGCCGAGCTGCGGCTCCTTCGCGACGGCCGGCAGGTAGAGCAGCGGATTGAGCGACGCGAACTCGGCCTGTGCCGTCGACACTGCCACCATCGCCTGAGTGATGCTGTTCATGTTGACGAAGTCGAGATCGACGTTTTCCATCGCGTAGTAGTTGAGCTTCGGATGTCGTCCGCAAGTGACGAAGGATTGCTGCGCGTCAACGACACCGATAGGGTTGGCAGCGCGGAAGACCCGCTTCGCTTGTCCGAACACTGCGTTGGATCCGGACGCCAAGGCCACACCGCCCAGGTAGCAGCCCATTTGTCTTCTGGTAACCATCGTGTTTTCCTCAGGTTTAGACGTTGACCGTCTGCTTGGATTCGCTTGCCGGCATCCAACTCAACATGCGCTGGCGAACGAGACGAAGTCCTCCCGCGAGCAGGATGCCCATGAACGACAGGAGAACGAATACGGCGAAGCTGGTCGCGGTGTCGAGGCGCTGCTCTGCCTGCAGGATCAGAATGCCGAGGCCGCTCTGTGCCCCCAGGAACTCGCCCACGACCGCGCCGACGACCGAGAATGCCGCCGCCATGTCCAGCCCGGCAAACACATACGGAAGTGCGCTCGGGAACTTGGCCTTGCTGAAGATCTGCCAGCGCGTGGCGGAGAGTGATCGCAGCAGATCGATCCGGTCCGGCTCGATCGCCTTGAATCCGGCCAGACTCGTGACCAGCACGGGAAAGAAGGTCAGCATGCTGACGATCGCGACCTTGGACGACATGCCGAAGCCGAGCCACGTGATGATGATTGGCGCGACCGCGACCTTGGGGAGGCTCTGAAAGGCGGCGATATACGGCTGGGTCAGATCCTCGATCGGCTCCACTTCGGCCAGGAGCATCGCCAGCAGCAAGCCCAGCGCGCTGCCGATGAGAAAACCGAGCAGGGTCTCGGCGAGCGTGAACGCCGCGTGGTACCAGAACCCTCCCTTGTCGAGCGGACTCGTCGCCAGGCCGTTGAACATCGCGACGACGACGTCGCTGAAGGGCGGAAAGAGAAACTTCGGGACCTCGAAGTAGCGGGTCACGAACTCCCAGGCCGCCAGCAGCACGATCAAGAGGATCAGAGCGTTCAGGCGACGATGGCCGAAGGCCCTTTGCCGGGGAGGTGCGGCGGGTGGAGCCACGGAGCGCTCGAGTCCGGTGGATGCGTTGAGGGTCATATGCTGCGCTCCGATCCGTTCAGTCGAACGAACCGCTGTGGTTGAACAACTCGCGGATCTCGTGGGCCACGCGCGCGAATTCGGGCGTGGCCATCACGTCCATCGAACGAGGTCGAGGCAGGTTCACATCGATCGTGCGCCGCAGGCGTCCTGGCCGAGGCGTCATGACGAGCACGCGATCGCCCAGAAAGATCGCCTCCGGAATCGAATGCGTGATGAGGATGACGGTCTTGCCGCTCTCCTGCCAGATGCGCTGCAGTTCGAGATTCATCTGCTCTCGCGTCATCGCATCCAGGGCGCCGAAGGGCTCGTCCATCAGCAGTACCTTGGGGTCGTGCAAGAGCGCGCGAGCGATCGACGCACGCTGCTGCATGCCACCCGACAGCTGTCGCGGCAGCTTGTGTTCGAAGCCTTCCAGCCGCACGAGTGCCAGGAGTTCCAGGGCGCGCGCCCGCGCAGCCTTCATGTCCAGGCCCAGCACCTCGGCCGGCAGCAGCACGTTGTCGAGGATGGTGCGCCACGGGAGCAGAATCGAGGACTGAAACACGACGCCGATGTCGCGCCGCGTGCCCTTGATGGCCTGGCCGGCCATGACGACGCTGCCGGCACTGGCGGGCAGCAAACCCGCCACGATGCGCAGCAAGGTGCTCTTGCCGCAGCCACTCGGCCCGACCACCGACACGAAGCTGCCCTCCTGGACTTCGACGTCGATGTCCTGCAGCGCCAGCACGGCATCGGCGCTCGCTGCACCGAAGGTCTTCGACAGGTTGCGGATCTGGATGTAGCGGTCGTTGGGCTTGGTGAGAACTTCGCTCATGGGCTTCCCTCGAATGTCGGTCACGGGTTCAGGCAGAACCGGGTCACATGGTTCGACACCAGGTCCGGTGCCTGAAGCACCGCGGCGTGCCCGACCCCCTCCATGGTGACGACCTGTGCATGCGGCACACGCTCCGCAAGGCCCAGGGTCACCGAAGGCGGCACGACGCGGTCGACCTCGCCGATCAGCACCAGCGTCGAGGCTCGAATGCGCGAAATGTCGTGCGGCGGGTTGTCGTCGATGGCTTGCGCTCGACGCTGCGCTCGCGCCGTCGCCGGCGTCGCCGCCCTGAACAGGTTCCGCAGCTCAGGCCGCGTCTCGAGAAACGAAGCCGGGAGGAAGTACGCCGCCAATTCGCTCGAGGTTTCGGGCAGTCCGGCGCGCAGGCGCAATATGTCGGCGATGTTCGGGCTCAGATCGGCCAGCGCGTGCGACAGCGGCCATGTCGCGCCCAGGACCAGACGGTCCACGACATCCGGGTATTCGATGGCAAGTGTCTGTGCGATGCGGCCCCCGAACGAGGAGCCGTAGACGTGTGCCCGCTCCAAGCCGGCGGCGCGAAGGAAAGCGGCGGCGTCTCCCGCGAGTTCGCGCAGGCTCGAGGCCGTGGAGGGACCTTGCGTTTCTCCGCAGTCGCGCTGGTCGTAGGCGAGCACGTTGAAGTGTCTGGACAGCAGCGGCATCACCGCGTCGAACATGTGATGGCTGCCCTCTCCCCCATGCAGCAGCAGGAGCGCCGGGCCTGCGCCCATCTGGGTGTAGGCGACCCGAAGCGGGCCGACCTCCAGCACTTTGGTCATTTCTCGCCAGCCTCGAGTTCCAGGTCGAACGTGAGCTCCACCTTCAGCCCTTTCGGGTCGCGGAGAAAGATCTGATGGATCGAGGTTCCGGGCACAGGCAGCTCGTCGAAGGCAATTCCGGCTTCCCGCAACACCGTCCTTGTTGCGTAGAGTCCGCTCACGCTGAAGGAGATGTGGTCCAGACTGCCCGTCGCCGCGTCGATCGGATCGTCCAGCGCCGCGTAGATGTGCACGATCGGGGTGCCCTGGGTGCCATACAGCCAGCATCCCGGCCTGGGCATCGTCGGCCGGTCGCCGACTTGCAGGCGCAACACCCGCGTATAGAACTCACGGATCCCGTCCACCTCCGGCGGCGTACAGCGGATCGTGTAGTGGTTCAGTCCGGAGACGTTCATGGCTGCAAACTCCTGCGGAGGATGTTGTCGAGGGCGCCGGCGAGCTCTTTGGCCGGGTCGGAAGGCACCCAGGCGCAGCGGAAGGCGACGAACCCGTCCGGCCTGACGAGCACTGCGCCACGGGGTCCCATGCTCAGGCCGTCGCTTTCGTGCGTCGTGTCCAACTGCTGGAGCTGCAGGGGGATGCCTGTCTTCTCGACCCACTGGCGCCCGGCGGACATCCATGCATCGGCCTTCGGACCTGCGACCAGGACGAACTCACGGTCGAACCAGTCGAGCGTCGACGCGTGACGCGACAGGCTCGTCCAGAAATGCGGGAAGCGGCCGCCCGGCCGATCCGAAGGTGCGTAGTAGCGCGGGTTGTGCACCGGCCGGACGGTGCCGTCCGGCACCAGCGCGCCCTCGCCGTAGTTGTAGCCCAGGGACTGGCCGGAGCTGTGGATGTGGTTGTCGGAGTCGCGGATCCAGAAACCGAGCTGGTCCGGGTTGCGCGCCCGAAACGCAATGTCGGTCTGGTCGAAACGGCTGCGGTTGCCCAGGCTGAAGTCCGCGTTCGATTCCGCAATCGGCCGGCGCTCCAGGTCGTAGGTGTCGAGCAGCCCGGGACCGGCATGCCCGTCGTAGACGAGCCGCAGTTTCCAGGCCAGGTTGTGTGCATCCTGGATGCCGGAGTTCATGCCGAAGCCGCCGTTCGGCGGGAACCGGTGTGCCGCATCGCCCACCAAGAAGACATGGTCGCGTCGGTACGACGCCGCCACTTGTCGGCTCAGTCGCCAGATCGACCGGCTGATGACCTTGACGGGAAGATCAGGAATGCCGGCATGTTGACGCGCGACGGCGATCACCTCCTCGTCCGTGCGCGAACCCGGGCGCTCGTCGCTTTGTGTGCCCACCTGAAACGCGCTCAGCCACCGGTCCCGGCCGTTCGTGTTGAGGACCGTGGGAATGACGCCATCGGGCGTCGTCGGAGCGATGCGATAGGCACCGGTGGCCCCGATCCGCGGGATGTGCGACAGATCCCCAAGCCAGTATTCATTGGCCATGACTGCGAGCGTCGAAGGACCCGCGCATGTCGATGCCGGCCTGTCGCCGCACGCCGCTGCCCGCACCGTCGGCTCCGATGAGATAGTCGGCACGCCACTCCGTGACTCGTCCGGTCGCGAGATCCCGCGTCGTCGCATGGATCCCCTCGCTGCCATCGTGAAAGCTGACGAACTCGGTACCGTAGTGGATGCGCCCATGTCGGGCGCGTTGAAGGAGCTTGCACAGCTCGTCCTCCACAACGTCCTGCGACACGGTGCACTTCCACGTGGGCGATTGACCCGTGGGCAGTTCCGGGGTCGTGCGCCCGTACTCGTGCCCGGCGACCGAGTCCACGAAGGCGAAGACATCGGCGCCGTCCGGCAGCCCGCGGGCGCGCACGGGTTCCTCGATGCCCCACTGTCGGAAGAGCTCCATGGTGCGGATGTCGCATCCCCTGGCCTTCGGGTGGTCGGTGATGCTCGTCGATCGCTCGACCAGCGCGAACTCGATGCCGAAGCGGTTCAACAGACTCGCCATGACCATCCCGACAGGTCCGCCCCCGACGATCAGGACCCGAACACGCTTCTGATTCGATTCGCTCACGTCGCTGCCTCTCGATCACCGTCCCACCGCGTAGCCCTGCATGTGGCGCGGGCTCGCCGCGGCCTTGAGCACCAGACGGCCGGAGCGGTCACGCGCTCGGCTGCACGCACTCAGCCGTCCTTCGGACCACGGCTCGCCCACGACCACGTCGTGCCCGTATGCGCGAAGCGATTCGATCGTTGACGATGGAAAGCGGGACTCGACGTGCAACCGGTTCAAGCTGACGCTGCGCGGCCAGAACGACGCTGCGTAGTGCTTGACATGGAAAGCCGGCGCATCGATCGCCTCCTGCAGGCTGAGTCCGTGCACGGCGTGGCGCACGAAGAAGGCGGCCTGCCACTGGTCCTGCTGGTCGCCGCCCGGGGTGCCGAAGGCCATGTACGGCTCATCGTCGCGAAATGCCAGTGACGGAGACAGCGTGGTCAGTGGGGCGACGCGCGGCGTCAACGTGCCGGGCAGTCCCTCTTCGAGCCACGCCATCTGCAGGCGCGTGCCCAATGAGAAACCGAGTGCGGGGATCGTCGGGCTCGACGACAGCCAGCCGCCCGAAGGCGTCGCGGCGACCATGTTTCCGCGGCAGTCGATGACCGACAGGTGACAGGTGTCACCCACGAACCGTTCCTCGTCCGGCCATTCTTCGATCGGCGGCAGCTCTGCGAAGGTCGGCTCGCCGATGCCGAAGCGCACATCCGAGCGGATGAGTTCCCGCTGCGTCACGGACAGGTCGGGCAACCTGGGCACGTGGCCATGTGGCGAGCCCGGACGCAGTTCCTTCGAGGCAGCCGCCATTGCGATGCTCGACCAGCGCTCCTTTGCATAGGCCTCCGACAGCAACCCGCGCAGCGCGTCGGCATTGATGGACGGCGAAGTGCCGTACCACGCGAGCCTGTCGGCCAGCGCCAGCTTGATCGACTCGGCGATGCGATGGACGAACTGGGGGCTGGTCGGTTCAAGGCCGTCCAGGCCGGCGTGGCGCAGGCAGGCGAGAACTTGAAGCGACATCGGTCCTTGGCTCCAGAACCCGCACTTCGCGACCCGGAACCGGCCAAAGTCTCCGAAGAGGGGCTCCTCCAGCGTCGGGCGCCAAGCTGCCAGGTCATCGAAGCGCAACAGGCCCGTGTTGCATCCGCCCGTGCTGTCCCAGGTCGGCTGCGTGCGGCTGAACGAGTCGATCTCCCGTGCCACGAAGCCGGTGTGCCACACGCGCATCGCCGCCTCGATGGTGCCGACGCGGTCGGAGGCCATTGCCTGGGCCTGTTCGACGATCCGGACATAGGTGGCTGCGAGCGCAGGTCGGGTGATGAAATCACCCGGCTTCGGCACGCGTCCATCGGGAAGCCAGTGCGCCGCCGAGGTCCGCCAATGCGTTGTGAACAGATCCCGCACGCCGAGCAGCGCCCGCACGAACTGCGGCGTGACCGGAAAGCCATCGCGCGCATATCCGATGGCCGGCGCCAAGACATCGGCGAGGCTCCAAGTGCCTTGGTCGCGCAACATCGTCATCCAGGCGGCGAACGCGCCGGGGACCGTTGCCGCAAGCAGTCCGATACCCGGAACCATGCCGACGCCCAGCCGCTGGAACGCCGCGGGGGTCGCCTCGGCGGGTGCGCAGCCTTGCCCGTTGATGGCACGCGCCTGCCGGGCGGACTCGCTCCAGTACAGGATCGGCGCTTCGCCCCCGGGGCCGTTGAGATGCGCCTCGACGACCTGCAACACCAGGCCGCCCGCAACGGTCGCATCGAAGGCGTTGCCGCCCCGCTCGAGCACGCCCATCGCAGTCTGTGCTGCGAGCCAGTGTGAGCTGGAGGCGACGCCCAAGCTGCCGACGATTTCCGGCCGCGTCGTGAATCCACCGCGCAGCGCGCTCACTGGACGGTCCCCGAACGCTGACAGGGCCGAACGGCGCGCTCGATTGCATTCGGGCGGCAGTTGACTCGACAGTGCGCCGTAGCGGCCCGCGATTCGCAGCGGCGCGCCGGCCGGGAGCCGGCAACGATGGTGAAATGGGTGTCGTTCGGGTACACTAAATCGTCCTTTACTGATCTGTATCATAGATTACAGATCGGAAATAGCACAAGGGCGATGTCAAAATTTCGTCCGAGGACTTACCCTGGCCCCTCCAACAATGAAAAGTCTCAGCGCTCTGCCCGCCAAGAAGCCAGCCTCCAGGAAGCGCGTGTCGCAGCGGGCGGCTGGTTCAAGCGCCGTGTCGCCGAAGGCTCAATCGCCTGAGGGACAGCGCTGGAGGCGAGATGAGGCGGACCGTGCACTGATCATTGAATTGGGCGTGCGTCTGAAGTCGGTTCGCGAGCAGCGCAAGTTGTCGCTGACGCAACTGAGCGAAACATCCGGCATCCCCGCGGCAACGCTGTCCCGCATCGAGAACAGCAAGATGTCCCCGACAGCCGGAGTGCTGGCGCGCGTGATGGTCGCCCTGGACATCGACTGGAACGACCTCGTGGGGCCGAAGCAATTGAAGCCCGGCGAGAAGTTGCTGAGTTATTCGGCGCCGGACGGCGGGGACTATTCCGAGGTGCGGGGATACACCGCACGTGTCCTGCATGCCCATGATTCAGCCAGCACGCAGCCCCTCATCTTCGACATCCAGACGCGGGAGCTCTCCGAGATCGGGCTGTTCGGCCACCCGGGCGAGGAGTTCTGCTATGTGCTGGCCGGCACGCTGGTCTTTCACGCAGAAGGACAGCCCCCAAGGATCATGCCGACCGGCTCGAGTGTTCTCTTCGACAGCAGCATTCCGCACGCCTATCTCACTGCCGGTCCCGGGCCCACGAAGATCCTTCTGGTCGTCACGCGTCGCTACGGTTCGCACTTCCCCAAGGTCGGCGGACCCATCGCCTAGCCGGAAAGAACTCCCAGCACCGCCCGGGGACGGCTTCGGCTCGAACGGGCCCCGCACCTGGGCTAGATCGGCAACGCACCTTCTTTCAGCTTGCGCAGCACGAAGCTCGATTTGCTGTGGCGGATCCCCGGGATCTTGTACAGACGCTCGCGTAGCAGCCGTTCGTAGTCGCGCGTGCCTCGCACCGCGATGCGCAGCACATAGTCGTAGTCGCCGGAGACAAGGTAGGCTTCCAGCACCTCCGGGATGGCCTCGAGCTGACGGCCAAACTCGGCGAGCGCGTCATCGGTGTGCGCCCCAAGCGTGAGTTGCACGATCAGTTGATCAGGCAGGCCCACCTTCTCGGCGTCGACCTTGATCGTGTAGCCGGCGATGACGCCAGCCGCCTCCATGCGCTTGACGCGGGCCCAGCACGGCGAGCTGCTCAGGCCGACCTCGTGACTCAACTCGTGCAGGCTTGCGCGGGCGTTTCGCTGTAAGGCCCGCAGAATCGCCAGGTCGAACTTGTCTAGTCTGATTTGCTGAGGATCTTCCGTCATCGGAAAAGTTTACTTTCATACGTCCATTTCAAAGCAAGATTGGGAACATTTTCTTCCGACGCTGGCCTACAGTGCCAGCGATGGAAGCTCTCCTCGACCCTGCGGTCACCGATTCGTCGATGCCTATACCCCCCACCGGACGCAGTGGCGCCGCGGTCATGCTCGACGCGCTGATCGCGCTGGGTGTCGACACCCTCTTCGGCTACCCCGGAGGAGCCGTCCTGCCGATCTACGACGCGCTGCATGGCGAACGCCGTCTGCGGCACGTTCTGGTACGCCACGAACAGGCCGCAGTACACGCGGCGCAGGGTTATGCCCGCAGCACGGGGCGCATTGGCGTGGTGCTGGTGACCTCGGGGCCTGGGATGAGCAACACGACCACCGGCTTGCTCGATGCGATGTGCGATTCGGTGCCCGTGCTGTGCATCAGCGGGCAAGTCGCGACCGCAGCGATCGGCACCGATGCGTTCCAGGAGTGCGATGCGCTGGGCATCTCACGACCGGTGACGAAATGGAACGCGCAGATCCGCGATGCAGCGGATATCCAGGCGCTGGTAGACAAGG
Source organism: Rubrivivax sp. (assembly GCA_044225625.1). Taxonomy (GTDB): domain Bacteria; phylum Pseudomonadota; class Gammaproteobacteria; order Burkholderiales; family Burkholderiaceae_C; genus Rubrivivax. Next base: position 3,038 of record JBGAII010000008.1, on the reverse strand, counting down.
CATACGCCGTGGCGATGGGAGGCAGGCCGGGTCCCGTTCTTCTGGATTTTCCGAAGGACTTGCAGCAGTGCACGGCCCCTGCGCAGCGACGGGTAGCAAGAACAAGCAAAGACGTTGCGCCGGCTGCTGTGCCCAACCCAGCGCGTATCCAGAAGGCCGCCGACATGATCGCCGCGGCGCGCAAGCTTGTCTTCTACGGTGGCGGTGGTCTGGTCAACGCCGGGCCGCGCGCATGCGATCTGTTCACGCGCATCGTGCGCATGGCCGGCGCGCCCTGCACGCTCACTCTGATGGGACTGGGCGCCCTTCCGGGAAGCGACCCGCTGTGGCTGGGCATGCTCGGCATGCACGGCACGCTGGAAGCGAACCTGGCGATGCATGAGGCTGACCTCATCGTGTGCGTAGGCGCACGCTTCGATGACCGCGTGACAGGCCGGCTGGATGCCTTTGCTCCTGGCGCCCAGATCATCCATGTGGACGTGGACCCGACGTCGATACACAAGGTCGTGCGCGCCGACCTGCCCTTCGTCGGTCATGCCGAGCCACTGCTCGAAGCGCTGCACGACGCGCTTGCCCTGCGTGCCTTGCCCGCTGGCCGGCTGGACCCGTGGTGGACCACCATCGCCGGTTGGCGCACAGCCGACTCGCTGCGATTCGACGACATGCCAACGCGCATCGCGCCGCAGGCGCTGATGGCTCGCCTGCAGGCCGCGCTGGTGGGCAGAGATGCCATCGTCTCCACCGACGTCGGCCAGCACCAGATGTGGGCCGCGCAACACTTGCGCTTCAACCTGCCAGGTCGTTGGCTGACGTCAGGTGGAGCCGGCACGATGGGCTACGGGCTGCCAGCCGCGATTGGCGCGCAGATCGCGTATCCCGATCGGACCGTGGTTTGCGTGAGCGGCGACGCGTCCATCCTGATGAACCTGCAGGAATTGGCCACTGCGCGCCAACACAGCACACCCGTGAAGGTGGTTCTATGCAACAACGCCCACATGGGCATGGTGCGTCAGTGGCAGGAACTGGTGCACGGCGAGCGCTACAGCCACAGCTACAACGAGTGCATGCCTGATTTCGTCGCCGTGGCCAAGGGCTTCGGCTGGCAAGGGCGGCGTGTGCAGAGGCGTGACGAGTTGGACGCCGCGATTGCGCAGTGCCTTGACAGCGAAGAGGCCTTCTTCCTCGATGTACAAGTCGTCGCCACTGAAAACTGCTTCCCGATGATCCCGGCTGGATGTGGGCACCACGAGGTGCTGCTCGGCAAGGATCGACCGTGGCAGCGCAAGGCGGCTGGCTTGCCTGGAATGGCCCGTCGTCGCTCGGGCGTGAGCGCGAGTCCAGAGGACTTTGGCCAGGCGAGTCACGCCGCGGACATCTTCAACCCGCGCCGCTGAAACGCGCAAAGCGCTGCTTCCACTGCCGGCGGACGATGTCGCTGCGCGGAGGCGCAAGCACAAGCGCGAACGAGGTGCGCCTTCTATTTTCTGCGCAGTGTTCCACCACATAAAGAGGCCGCACTCGATGATTCGGATTCACGACATCAAATGCATCAACGCGGGGGCTCTGAACATTGCCTACGCAGAGTACGGGCCTGCCGATGGCACTCCCGTCATCCTGCTGCACGGATTCCCATACGACGTCCGCAGCTACGATGCGGTTGTTCCACGGCTGATGGCGGCACGGTGCAGGCTCGTCGTGCCCTATCTGCGCGGTTTCGGACCGACGCGGTTTCTCTCGGCAACGACTCCACGCTCAGGCCAGCAGGCCGCGTTGGCGCACGATCTACTGGCATTGATGAACGCGCTGCGCATTCGGCGCGCCGTGCTCGCCGGCTATGACTGGGGAGGACGCGCGGCCTGCATCGTTTCGGCGTTGTGGCCCGAGCGCGTGCTCGGACTCGTCACCTGCGGCGGCTACAACATACACGACATCGCCGCGGCCATGGAGCCAGCGGCGCCCGAGGACGAGCACCGGTTCTGGTACCAGTACTACTTCCATGGCGAACGCGGCAGAGCCGGTCTTGCAAGGCATCGGCGGGCGCTGTGCAACTTGCTTTGGCGACTGTGGTCACCCGACTGGGCGTTCGACAGCGCAACGTTCGAGCGCAGTGCGGCTTCGTTCGAGAATCCTGACTTCGTGGACGTCGTGATCCACTCGTACCGCGTGCGCTTTGGCCTTGCCGACAGTGACCCGGACTGTGAGGACACGGAACGACGACTACGACAGCGGCCCACGATCGACGTGCCGACCATTGCGCTTGCGGGTGGTAACGACGGCGTGATTTCTGCGGAAGCCTCCATCGAACATCACCGCTACTTCACTGGCTACTATTTTCGCAGCGTGATTGATCGCGTTGGTCACAACGTGCCACAAGAGGCTCCAGAAGTGTTTGCCAGTGCCATTCAGAATGTCATCAAGCTCCTCACCGGCCGAGGCTTGGCTGAACGCTGATCTTGAAGGTACGGATAGCGCCGTTCGCTCTGTGCGAACGATGCTGCGAGATTGCCGCGCTCGAACAGCATATTGCCTACGAGCGCGAGTTTCTGGCCGGTGATGAGGTCGTCGTTGCGCTGAAGTGCGTCTCGCGACGAGCCACTCGCGTTCGCCGGGCCGTCCGTCTCCGTACGCCGCCGGCGGGCACGCCATCGATCGCTGAACGACCGGAATGAGGAGCCCGATCGCCACGCCCGTAGTACCACTGTGGGTCGATAGGAGAAGCCCACTCCGCGGCCGGACCTCCTGAAGCGGTCATCGTCCCACCCGATTCACCATCGCCACCAGCGCCGCCACCGACCCCGCCCGCATCTTCTCCATGATGTGATGGCGGTGCACCTTCACGGTGACTTCGCTGATGCCCAGTCGGTCGGCGGTCTGCTTGTTGCGCAGGCCCTGCAGCATCAGCGCCAGCACCTCCAGCTCGCGCGGGGTGAGCGTGGCGTGGCGTTCGCGCACGGCGGCCACGTCTTCGCGCTGCTGCACGGCCTGGCGGTCCTTCTCCAGGCCTTGGTGGATGGCGGCCAGCAGGTCCGCATCGGCAA
>JBGAII010000007.1:0-61668 GCA_044225625.1 Rubrivivax sp. | reverse complement strand
GGCCTGCACGTGCGCCGCGCAGGTCATCACCATGCCGAAGCCGCCGCGCGCGCGCATCGTCAGCCAGCGGTATTCGTCCTCGCCCAGTGTGCCGTCGTCGTGGCTCTGCCAGTTGGTCAGCGGCGCGAGCGCGATGCGGTTGGCCCAGGACGGGCCGTGTTGCAGCGTCAAGGTGTCGGAAAGCTTGCTCATGGTCCTCGTATGTCGTCGTTCAGCCTTGCCGCACCAGCGCAAGCTGGCGCGATTGCACGATCAGTTGCCCGCTGGCGTCCCACAGCGCACCGTCTTCGATGACGCGGCCATCGCTCAGGTCCTGCGCCCAGAATTGCGCCGCCACCCAGCCCGGCGCGGGCCGTCGGCGCAGGTGCACGGTCAGCTCGATGGTCGGCACCCAGCCCACCATGCCCAGCAGGCCGAAGACCGCGGGTGGAAAGGCATCGGCCATCAGCAGGCAGGCCAGCGCATCGGGCGCGCGGCCGTCGCTGAAGCGCAGCCAGCCGCTGACGCGCGCGCGGCCGGCGCCGCCGGGGCGGGCCTCGTCCGGATGCAGGCGCACGTCCAGCCGTTTCAGGATCGGCAGCTCCACGCCCTGGGCCGGCGCCGAGCGGCCCACGCAGGCTTCCGGCGGTGGCAGGTCAGGCATCGGCAGGCTCAGCCGCGGGGCCGGCGGGGCCGCACCCAGGTCACCCATCGCGGCCAGCAGTTCCAGCCGCGCGCCGCCGTCCTGCCACAGCGTGGCGCGTACGGTGTCCAGCGTGCGGCCGCTGCGCAGCGTCTGTACGTCGATGCGGCAAGGCTGTGCGGAGAGCCCGGGGCGCAGGTAGTGGGCCGTGATGCTCAACGGATCGGGATGCTGCGGCACGGTCTGGCGGATGGCATGGGCGGCCAGCGCCAGCAGGTAGCCCCCGTTGGGGTTGGCGCCGATGTTCCAGTCCGGCTGCACCTGGCCCTGGTAGCGGCTCAGGCCGTCGTGGGTGTCGAGCCGTTGCAGGCGCAGGTCGTCGTCGAAGGCGCTCATCGGCGCCCTCAAGCCGCAGTCGGCGCGAGTTCGGTGACGATCTCCGTGGTCACCTGCGTCATCAGCTTGTGAACCGGGCACTTGCCGGCCACGTTCAGCAGCTCCTGGCGCTGCGCGTCGCTGAGCGCGCCGGCGAGTTCGAGCTGGACCTTCAGGCGATAGGCGCCGCTGCGCTCCTGGCTGTCGTCGCGTTCGACGCTGACGCGCACATCCTCCAGCGGGATCTGGCGGCGCCGCGCGTACCACAGCATCGTCAGCGCCTTGCAGGCACCGAGCGCGCTGTCGTAGACGTCGTGCGGCGTCGGCCCCAGGTCGTCGCCGCCGTTGGCGGGCGGTTCGTCGACGGCGAAGCTGTGCTGCCGCACATGCACGGTGTGCTTCATCTTCTGCGCCAGGTCGCGCACCACGTCGATGCTCATTCGCTGATGTCTCCTCGGTGAATCGGACGGTCTGCCGTTACCAGCCCAGCCCCAGCTTGAACAGCAGCAGCGTCGCGGTGCCGGCCAGAATCGGCCCGAGCATGCCACGACGCCACAGGTACCACAGCGTGGTCGCCAGCACGGCAGGCAGGCGGGCATCCTTCCAGCTTTCGATCAGCTGCCCCTGCGTCATCACGATCTCGGGCACGATCACCGCCGCCAGCGCCGCCAGCGGCGTGTAGCGCAGGCCCTGGCGCAGCCAGCCGGGAATGGGCAGTTCGCGGTCCGGGACCATGAAGAAGCCGCGCGTGACCAGCGTGATCAGCGCCAGGCCGGCGATCGCGATGACGCCTTCGATCAGGCTCACGTGAGGTCCTCCTCCGGCCGCGCCGGGCGCGGCGTGCTGTGGTCGATGACCAGTCCGATGGCCACGGCCGCGGCGATTGCCACCAGGATGTTCAGTTTCAGCGGCAGCGCATAGGCCGCCACCGCCGCGGCACCGGCGACGCCGGCGGCCACGCAGGTGGCGCGGTCCTGCAGCAGCGAGAAGCTCAGCGCCAGCAGCGCCATCGTGCCGGCGAAGCCCAGGCCCCATTGGGTGGGAATGCGGTCGCCGACCAGCAGGCCGATCAGCGACGGAATCTGCCACGACAGCCAGTTCAGCGCGACGCCGCCCCAGAAGTAGGGCACCGACTCCGACACCGGCACCGGCTGCGGGAAGCGGCGCATGAACAGTGCGAAGTTCAGGTCGGCCGCGAAGTAGGCCATGCGCAGCCGCTGCGCGCGCGGCAGCGACGCGAAGTACTGGCGCCAGCCGGCGCTGAAGATGATGAAGCGCAGGTTCACGCAGAAGGCCGTGGCCCAGATGACCCACAGCGGCGCGCCGCCGGTCAGCAGCGGCAGCGCGGCCAGCTGCGCGCTGCCGGCGAAGACGATCAGCGACATCAGCACGGCCAGCGGCATCGGCAGATCGCTCTTGGCCATCGCGATGCCGGTCAGCAGCCCCCAGGCGGCGATGCCCAGTGCCGTGCCGACCATGTCGCTCCAGCCGCGGGCGAACTCGGGGTGGCGCCACGGACGGGCGCGCGCGGGATCGGCGACGGACATGCCGCCATTGTGACCAGCGGCCGGAGCGGGCGCGCGAAGGGCGCCCTGTATCCTTCAGGCCGAAGAGGCGCAACGCATGTGGCAAGACCTGATCGCATTCCTGCTGGCCTGGGCGACGACGGCGTTGTCGCTCTGGGCGGCCAGCCACATCTTCTCCGGGCTGAAGTTCGACAGCCGCTCGGCGCTGCTCGTCTCCGCCTTGCTGCTCGGGCTGGCGAATGCCGTCGTCAAGCCGCTGCTGATCGTGCTGACGCTGCCGTTGACGTTGCTGACCTTCGGCTTGTTCATCCTGGTCATCAACGCGCTGGTGCTGCTGCTGGTGTCGAAGCTCGTCAGGGGGCTTCCGCCTGTCCGGCTTCTGGACCGCGTTCTTTGCCAGCCTGTTCATCTCGATCCTCAGCATCGCCATCGGCGCACTGGCGGGCGGCAGCCCGCAGATGACGATCCAGATGCCGCAGGACGGCAACTGGATATGAGCTGAGGGCGACCTTCCCGCGAGGGGAGGACGGGGCTGGGCCTAGCCGAGGAGTTCGCAGAGCGCCGTTGCCGCGCGTTCCACCTGCGCTGCGCCGACGTCCATGTGCGTGACGGCGCGCACGGTGCGTGCGGCGAAGGCGTTGAGCAGCACGCCGCGTTCGCGGGCCTGCGCCACCAGCGTGGCCGCATCGGGTGCGCCCGCTGCCAGCTGGAAGACGACGATGTTGGTCTGCACCGCCGACGGGTCCAGCTGCACTGCCGGGCAGCGGGCCAGCGCCTCGGCCAGCCGTCGGGCGTGGCGGTGATCGTCGGCCAGGCGCTCGCGGTGATGCTCCAGGCCGTGCAGCGCGGCCGCGGCGAAGATGCCGTTCTGGCGCATCGCGCCGCCGAGCATGCGGCAATGGCGGCGGGCGGTGGCGATCAGCGCCTTCGATCCGGCGAGCAGCGAACCGCCCGGCGCACCCAGCCCCTTGGAGAAGGCCACCGCCACCAGGTCGAAGGGTGCGGCCAGTTCGGCTTCGCTGCGGCCGCTGGCCACGGCCGCGTTCCACAGCCGCGCGCCGTCCAGGAAGCAGGCGATGCCGCGCTGGCGCGCCGCCGCGCAGATGCGCAGCACCTCGTCCTGCGGAAACACCACGCCGCCGCCGCGGTTGTGGGTGTTCTCGACCTGCACCAGCGTGGTCGGCGGGAACACCGGCAGGCCGCTCGGCTTGATCGCCGCTTCGAAGTCCTGCAACGTGAACACGCCGCGGCTGCCGACCTCGACCAGCTGGACGCCGGCATTGGCCGCGGCGCCGCCGGCTTCGTGCCAGCCGGCATGGGCCTCGCGGCTGATGACGACCTCGTCGCCCGGCCGCGTCAGCGTGCGCAGCGCAATCTGGTTGGCCATCGTGCCCGACGGCACCCACAGCGCGGCCTCCTTGCCCAGCAGGTCGGCGCAGCGCTGCTGCAGCAGGTTGGTGCTCGGGTCTTCGCCGTATTGATCGTCGCCCACCGGCGCGGCAGCCATCGCGGCGCGCATCGCCGCAGTGGGGCGCGTCACCGTGTCGGAGCGAAGGTCGACCGGGGCATCCATGCGCAAGGCCCGTTCAGGGTGCGCGCGTGCCGATCGCACGCATGAACTCGGAGCGCAGCCGGTCGTCGTCTTGCAGACAGCCGGCGAAGGCCTGTGTGTAGACGCGCTCGTCGCCGCGCCGGTCCTCGCCGAGCAGCAGGCACAGCTGCTCGGCTTCGATGACGCAGGCCGCACCCTTGGCCCGGCCATGGCGTACCAGCGCGTCGGCGATGTCGCGCGTCATCCATTCCTGGTAGGTCAGGCGGTGGCCGATGGCATCGACCAGCCGTGCGATGCGGCCGAAGCCATGCAACCGCCCGCCGGGCACGTAGGCCACGTGGGCGATGCCGCGGAAGGGCACCAGGTGATGCGGGCAGACGCCATGGATGGCGATGCCGCGCACCACCACCATGTCCTCGCGCGGGTCGGCGAAGCCGCTGCCCAGCACCTCGGCCGGGTCGAGCGCGTAGCCGCCGAGCAGACGGCGCTGCCATAGCTCGCGCACGCGGCGCGGTGTCTGGCCGGTATGCACGCCGTCGGTGGCGACGCCGCAGGCCTTGAGCAGATCGGCCACTGCACGTTCGAAGGCCGCCGGGTCGAAGTCGCCGATGCGCGCAATACCCGGCGCCGCGGGGTCGTCGGGCGGGTGACCGTGATCGTGGTCGCAGGGCGGTTCATGCATGGCGCCGGTCCTCGGTTCGTGCGGGTCTCAAGGGAACCAGATGCGCCACAGCCCGACCAGCACATGGCCCCAGATCAGGATGTTTCCGCCGAGCAACGAGAGCAAGCGGGTGTAATTCCATAGCCCCCGGGCACGGCGCATGCAGCCATCCTCTCCGGTGACGGCATAGAGGACCAGGAAGAACACCGACGGCACGAAGGTGCCGACGATCAACACACCCATTACCCAGTAGAAGACGGTCATGAAGCGATTATCGCGACCCCGGGCGCTGGCGGCGAGCGCGCTGGCCTGGGCCGGCACGGCGGCGGCACAGCCCGCGGGCGACGGCCCGGCGGCGATCGAGCTGGTGCCGCCGGGCTGGACCGTGCTCGACTGCAGCGTCTCTCGCGGCGTGCTCTACCTTCGTTACCGCGACCGTGAGCGCCAGCGCATCGCCGTCACGCCGGCCTTCCCGAATCCGGCCGTGCTCGGCGCCTGCGCCGCCGCGGGGCGGCCGCTCGCGGCATCGGCGCCGCAGCGCCTGGCGATGCCGTCGGCACCGACACGCGTCGGCCTCGCGCCGCTGCCCGGCACCGCGGCCGCAGCCGGCGGTGCGCCGCGGGCACCCGGCGAGCCGTCCTTCCAGACGCAGATCAGCGGCAGCCGCCTGACCATCGATGGCCGCAACGACGGCGACGTGCCGCTGCATTGCCTGATCGACTTGGCCTGGACGAGCGGCCAGATCGGCAGCACGCCGCAGGTCGTGTCGCAGCAGGTGCAACTGCCGGCGCGACAGGCGCAGCAGGTGCTGTCGGTCACCTCGCCGCAAGGCGGCATGCAACTGGTGGGGCCGCCGCGCTGGTCCTGCCGACCGGGGTGAGGCCGATGGCCGTCCGGACCCGTGTCGCCGCACTGGCCGGCCTGGTGGCCTCGTTGTGGCTTGTCGGCTGCAGCAGCCCACCGACATCGCCGGCGAGCAGCCCGCCTGCGGCCACGCCCACGGCTCCGTCGCCACCGCCGCGTCCCACCGGTCTGGCGGTGGAGCGGCAGTGGCTGCAGAGTTGGTTCGAAGGTACGCCGGTGCGCATCGTGCAGCGCAGCGAGTCGACCTTCAGCATCGACGTGCCGCGCGAGTTCTGCTTCGATCCGGGCCGCAGCGACATCAAGCCGCCGCTGGCCGCGGTGCTCGACAAGCTGGCTCAGAGCCTGCAGCGCAAGCCGGCCGCGCGCGTGCAGGTGTTGGCGGCACCCGAGGACGCCCGCGGGTCGTCGCCGCTGGCCCGGCAGCGTGCCGACCAAATGCGCAAGTACCTTTCGTCGCGTGGGGTGGCGGCGCAGCAACTGGGGCCGCCGACGGCCAGCACCGTGGCCGCGGTGCAACTGCGCATCGGCGTCGAGCTGCCCTGAGGGCCTTCAGCCCTGACCGGCCTGCGGCGGCAGCTCGCGGTACAGCAGGACCAGCGCGGTCGCGCCGATCGGCGCCCGGCTCTCGGGGCTGCCGGCCACGAGGCCGGCGACCTGCCTCAACACCTGGGGATCCACCTGCTCGACGAAGTGCGCGAGCTCGTGCACCTGACTGGCTGAGACCCGCGCCACGGCCGCGGGGTCGACGTGCAGATCGATGCCGCGCTGCGGGTGCAGGAAGACGGCGAACGCGCCGGCCGCGACACCGGCGGCGCCGAGCGGGCCCAGCGGTCTCAGCAGGCAGCTGATCAGCCGCGCACGCAGCGGCGTGCCCGCGCTGACGAACAGACGCGCCACCAGCCGGCTCGCGCGCCGCGTGCCGCGGGACCGCCGTTGGCCGGGCCCCGCCGTGGCCTGCAGATCCATCGCATCGTCGAATTCGTCCGACATCTTGTTCCCCCTCCCGGTGCCCCCGGCGCGACGAATGGCCGGGGCAGTCCGCAATCTAGCCGCACCGGTCTTGCTGCGCCGCTGCGCCAATGCAACGAAGCGTAAAGCTCGCCGCTTCCGACGCACTGTGCAGGCACCATGTGTACATCGTGTTGCAGCCGATGTCGATCGGAAGCGTAGCTTTCGTTGTCGCAACTCAAGTTTCAGGATCCCGTGTTTCGTTCGTCACGCCCCACCTTCTTCGGCGACCGCAGCCGGCGCCGCGGCCCGCCGGCCTGGCTGTTGTGGCTGCTGGGTGGCGTCGTCGCCGGAGCGGCCGGCGTGATCGTCGTGCAGCAGCGCTATCTGCCGCCGCGCCTGTCGACCCAGGAGTCGGCGGCGCTGCGCGGCGATTTCGAGCAGGCCGATCTCGAACGCAGGCAGTTGCGAGCCGCGTTGCAGCAGGCGCAGGCCCAACTGCAGGCCGCGCGTGGCCGCCAGGTGGACCTGGACGGCGCGCTGACGCGCAGCCTGAGCGAGACCGTGCGGCTGCGGGCCGACGTGGAAGCCGTGGTGGAGTCGCTGCCACCCGACCCGCGCGGCGGCAGCGTCGAGGTCCGCGCCGGCCAGTTCACCGTGCGCGACGGCGCGCTCGACTTCCAGCTGGTGCTGTTGCGCGACGCGGGCGGCGGCCGCGAACGCAAGCCGCTGACCGGCACGCTGCAGCTCACCGTCAGCGGCGAATCGGCGCGCGGCGCGCCGGCCAGCGTGGCGCTGCAGCCGATCGGCGTGTCGCTGCGCGGGCACGAGGTGCTGCGCGGCAGCCTGCCGCTGCCCGATGGCTTCAAGCCGCGCCAGACGACGGTGCAGGTGCTGGACCGTGCCGCGGGACGGCCGCTGGGCATGCGGGTCATTCTGGTGCGGTGACGCGGCGCTGCCGCTACAGTGGCGTGGCGTCTTCGGGAGCGGCTTGATGGCACGGGTGTGGTGGATCTTCATCGGCGCGGCGGCGGTGCTGCTGGGACTGTCGGGCTGCGCCAGCAGCTCGGTGAACGCGCAGTGGAGCGATCCGCAGTTCGCCGGGCAGCCGCCCCGCGGCACGCGGGTGCTGGTGGCCTGCGAGGCGCCGGACCCGACGCTGCGCCGGGTCTGCGCCGATCGGCTGGCGGCCAAGCTGGCGGGCCTCGGCGCGCTGCCGGTGCTGGCGGTGGACAGCGAGGCCAGCCCGAGCGACGCGGAACTGCTGCAGGCCGCGCGCGCGGCCGGTGCCGGCGCCGCGCTGCGTGCGCGGATCAGCCCCGATTCCACGCAGGTGTCGACTGCGCCGACCTTCGGCATCGGCATCGGCGGCATCGGCGGCGGCTACCGCGCCGCCACCGGCGTGGGCATCGGCATGTCGGCGCCGATCGGTGCCGGTGCGCCGCCCAGCACGGGCTATGCGGCCAGTGCCGGGCTCTTCGACGTGGGCAGCGGCAAGCTGATGTGGAGCGGCCGTGCCAGCGCCGCGCCGTCGTCCGACGTCGGTGGGCAGCTGGACACGCTGGCGGTGCTGCTGCTCGATGCGGCGCGCCAGGCGGGCTTCTTCCCGGCCTGAGCCCGGCCTGACCTCAGGCCGCTTCGGCCTGCCGCTGCAGCTCGAGTTTCAGGCCTTCGGGCAGGCGCAGCTGCCGCGCCAGTTCGTCCAGATACGCACGCTCCATGAAGCTGGTGTCGTCGGCCACCAGCAGACTGGCCAGGTACATCTCGGCCGCCATCTCCGGTGTGGCCGCTGCCTGCGCGACCTCGGCCGGATCCAGCGGCCGGCGCAGCTCGTCATCGACCCAGCGACGCCATGCCGGGTCGGCCTGCAGGCGGCTCAGTTCGGCTTCGACCAGGCCACGCTCGCGCTCGTCCAGGTGGCCGTCGGCCTTGGCTGCGGCGAGCATCGACTTGAGCATGGCGCGGCTGTGCTGCTCCACCTCGGGCGCCGGCAGCAGGTTCACGGTGCGCGGCGGCTCCTGCACCGGGGGGGTCGCCCCAGGCCGGGGTTGCGAGGTCTGCTGGGCCTGTTGGGCCTGCTGCGCCTGCCAGTTGCCATAAGCCTTGTAGGCCAGTGCGCCGAGCGCCGCGACGCTGCCGATCTTCAGCGCCTTGCCGCCGAACTTGCGCGCCCGCTTGCTGCCCAGCAGCAGGCCGAGCGCACCGCCGGCCAGTGCGCCGGCGCCGATCTGGCCCCAGTCCGCACCCGCGCCTCGCGTCGCCTGGCCGGGTGCCGACATCGGTGTCGAAGGTGGCTGCTGACCCTGCAGCATCGACAGGCCCGACTTCAGCAGCTGTTCCAGCATTCCCTGCGCATTCATGGCGATTCCTTGGCCGGGCCGGAAGTGGCCCAGCGCATGGATCCACGACGACCGCATCGGGTTCCGTGGGCCGCGGGCTAAAGTCGAGAGGCCATGCCAGCCTTTCCTGAACGCATCGTCTGCCTGACCGAAGAACCGACCGAAGTGCTGTATGCGCTCGGCGAGGAGCGGCGCATCGTCGGCATCTCCGGTTTCACCGTGCGGCCGGCGCGGGCGCGGCACGAAAAGCCGCGGGTGTCGGCCTTCACCAGCGCCAAGCTCGACCGCATCCTGGCGCTGCAGCCGGACCTGGCGATCGGCTTCTCCGACATGCAGGCCGACATCGCGCAGGCGCTGATCAAGGCCGGCGTCGAGGTCTGGATCAGCAACCACCGCTCGGTGGAAGGCATCCTCGGCTACGTGCGGCGCCTGGGCGCGCTGGTCGGCGCGGCGGCGGCGGCCGAGGCCTATGCCGAGCGCCTGCACGACCAGGTCGAGGCCGTGCGCGCGCAGGCGGGCCGCCTGCCGCGCCGGCCGCGGGTGTACTTCGAGGAATGGGACGACCCTCAGATCAGCGCGATCCGCTGGGTCAGCGAACTGATCGGCATCGCCGGTGGCGACGACGTGTTTCCCGATCGGGCGAGCGCGAGCCTGGGGCGAGATCGCATCGTCGCCGACCCGCAGGAGGTCGTCCGTGCCGCGCCGGACCTGATCATCGGCTCGTGGTGCGGCAAGAAGTTCCGGCCCGAGAAGGTGAAGGCGCGCCCGGGCTGGGAGACGATTCCCGCGGTGCGCGACGGCGAACTGCACGAGCTCAAGTCGCCGCTGATCCTGCAGCCGGGCCCGGCGGCGCTGACCGACGGCCTGACGCAGCTGCAGTCGATCATCGCGCGCTGGGCCGCGGCGCACGCGGGCGGCTGAGCGCTACACCAGCAGCGCGACGATGAACACGCCGATCATCACGAAGGCGATGACGACCTTCGACACCATGCCGGCGATGAGGCCCAGCCAGGTGGCGACGCCGACCTTCAGCGCCTGGCCGTGGTCGCGGCGGGCCAGCCATTCGCCGATGGCCGCGCCGACCAGCGGCATGAAGAGCACGCCGACCAGGCCCATGAACAGCCCGGCCACCGTGCCGAGCGCGGCGCCGATGAGCGCCTGCCGGCTGGCGCCGGCCTGCTTCGCGCCCAGCAGGCCGGCCACGTAGTCCAGCACCCAGGCCAGCGCGGCCAGCAGCGTGATGCCGCCGAGCACGCCCCAGCCGACACGCGCGAAGTCGTCGATCCAGGCCCCGAGCACGATGCCGGCCAGCACCAGTGCCGTGCCCGGCAGCGCCGGCAGCACGGTGCCAGCGACACCCAGCACGATCAGTGCGGCGCTGAGCAGCCAGAGCAGGGTGGCAGTCATCGGCATCCTCGCCCAGCCCGACATCGGGCAGCGCGCAGTTGGCGGCGATACGGCCGACTTCAAGACCGCGCGGCCATATGCGACCACGGGCGGCCACAATGCGGCGATGCGCCCGAGGGCCCACCGCGTCGTCCTGGTCCTGAAGGATCCGCTGGGCTTCGTGCTGCGCACGCTGCGCGGCTTCCGGCTCCACCAGGGGCTGCTGCTGGCCGGTGCGGTGGCCTACTACGCGCTGCTGTCGATCGTGCCGCTGCTGATCCTGAGCGTGATCGCGCTGTCCCACTACGTACCGCAGGATGCGCTGCTGGGCACGCTGGGCCGCTACCTGGAGTGGCTGCTGCCGGGCCAGTCGGGCGCGATCGTCGGCGAGCTGGAGAACTTCATGGCGCACCGCGAAGTGATGGGCTGGGTGCTGCTGGCCAGCATGCTGTTCTTCAGCTCGCTGGCGTTCACCGTGCTGGAGAACGCGATGTCGGTGATCTTCCATCATCGCGTGGCGATACGGCGCCGCCACTTCATGGTCTCGGCCCTGCTGCCCTACCTGTACATCCTGTGTCTCGGTGCCGGGCTGCTGCTGGTGACGCTGGTGGCAGGCAGCCTGCAGGCGATGGGCGAGCGCGAGGTGCAGTTCCTGGGCCGCGAGTGGTCGCTCGACGGGGCTTCGGGCGTGCTGCTGTATCTGCTGGGCCTCGGCGGCGAGGTGATCCTGCTGGCATCGGTCTACATGGTGATGCCGGTGGGTCGGCTGTCATGGCGCCATGCACTGATCGGCGCGGCGACGGCGGCGCTGCTGTGGGAGCTGTCGCGGCACCTGCTGCTGTGGTACTTCAGCACGCTGTCGCAGATCAGCACGGTCTACGGATCTCTGACCACCGCGATCGCGGTGCTGCTGAGCCTGGAAGTCGCGGCCACGCTGCTACTGCTGGGAGCCCAGGTCATCGCCGAATACGAACGCCTCGGGCATGACGGTGCCGGCGCCGTGGCGCGGCCGTTTCGCACCGATTGACGATGCCGCCGGCGGCCGCCGTATGTCGGACAATGGGCGGATCATGAATCTCGTCGAAGCCATCGAGGCCTTCAACCAGCATGGTCGGCCGCGCATCGAGCTGACCGTGCTGGCCGACGGGCGCACCATGGCGCGTCTGCCGCGGCTGGGCAAGGAGATCCTGGTCAAGGGCACGCCCGCGAACCCGAAGCTCAGACTGTCGTCGCAGGACATCGCGCTGCTTTGCGAAGAAGCGCAACTGGCCATCGCACCCGGCATGACGCTGCTCGAAGCCGCGCTCGCCGCGATGGGCCGCGTGGCGCGCGACGACGAAGACGTGACCGCCTGAGGCGTCGCGGCTCGCTTCAGCCGCCGCTGGCGTCGGCGACGATCCATTCCGCCGCGCGCTCGGCCATCATCAGCGTCGGCGAATTGGTGTTGCCGCTGGTGATCTGCGGCATCGCGCCGGCATCCACCACGCGCAAGCCACGCACGCCGCGCACGCGAAAGCGCGTGTCCAGCACGGCCCGTGGGTCGTCGTCGCGGCCGATGGCGGTCGTGCCCACGGGATGGAAGATCGTGCTGGCGATGTCGCCGGCCAGGCGTGCCAGCTGTTCGTCGCTCTGGTACTGCGGTCCCGGCTTCCATTCTTCGGGCTGGTACGGTGCCAGCGCCGGCTGCGCGCAGATGCGGCGCGTCACGCGCAGCGAATCGGCGGCGACCTGGCGGTCCTCGGCCGTGCTCAGGTAGTTCGGCGCGATGCACGGCGCATCCTCGGGCCGCGGGCTGCGGATGTGCACCGCGCCGCGGCTGGTGGGGTTGAGGTTGCAGACACTGGCGGTGAAGGCGTCGAAGCCGTGCAGCGGCTCGCCGAAGGCATCCAGGCTCAACGGCTGCACGTGGTACTGGATGTTCGGCCACGGCTGCTCGGGCGTGCTGCGCGTGAACGCGCCCAGCTGCGACGGCGACATGCTCATCGGTCCAGTGCGGCGCAGCAGGTACTCCAGGCCGATCCCCGCCTGGCCCCACCAGCTGGAGGCGATGCGGTTCAGCGTCTTCGTGCCGCGCACCTTGTAGACCGCCCGGATCTGCAGGTGATCCTGCAGGTTCATGCCGACACCGGGCAACGGGTGCCGCGGCGTCACGCCGCAGGCCTGCAGCTTGGCCGCGTCGCCGATGCCGGACAGCTGCAGGATCTGCACCGAGCCGATCGAGCCGGCGCTCAGCACCAGTTCCCGCCGCGCCCGGACCGACACACGCTGCCCGTCCCTGACCAGATGGATGCCGTGGCAGCGCAGCATGCCGTCGGCGTCGGGCTCGAGCTGCAGGCCGGTGGCCTGGGCGCCGGTCCACAGCGTGAAGTTCGGCCGCCGCAAACAGGTCGGCCGCAGGAAGGCCTTGGCCGCGTTCCAGCGCCAGCCGCTCTTCTGGTTGACCTCGAAGTAGCCGACGCCCTCGTTGTCGCCGCGGTTGAAGTCCTCGCTGGCCGGCAGCCCGGCCTGCTGTGCGGCTTGCGACCAGGCTTCGAGGATGTCCCAGCGCAGCCTCTGCCGCTCGATGCGCCATTCGCCGCCGGCGCCATGCCATTCGCTCGTGCCCTGGTAGTGGTCCTCGTGGCGCTTGAAGTAGGGCAGCACCGTGTCCCAGTGCCACGACGGGTCGCCGGTCAGTTCGGCCCAGCGCGCGTAGTCGCGCTTCTGGCCGCGCATGTAGATCATGCCGTTGATGCTCGAACAGCCGCCCAGTGCCTTGCCGCGCGGGTAGCGCAGGCTGCGGCCGTTGAGCCCCGCTTCGGCCTCGGTCTGGTAGCACCAGTCGGTGCGCGGGTTGCCGATGCAGTACAGGTAGCCCACCGGGACGTGGATCCAGAGGTAGCGGTCGCTGCCGCCGGCCTCGATCAGCAGCACGCGCTTGTCCGGGTCGGCACTGAGCCGATTGGCCAGCAGGCAGCCGGCGGTGCCGGCGCCGACGATGATGTAGTCGAAAGTCTGTGCGTCGCTCATCGTGCTTCGGGTTGTTCTGCAGTGCGGGGCCATGCCGCCCGTGCTGCAATGGCAGCGGGCCGCCGTTGCCCATGCTAGGGGGAAACGATGCTGAAGATGTCGTGGCGCCTGGGTGCGCTGTTGCTTGGCATTCTGTGCGCTGCCGGCGCCTTGGCCCAGGCGCCGGCTGCCTCGGCCGCCGCGCGGGCCGAGCCGGCGAAGATGCGTGCCTTGCCGGTCGACTCGCGCGAATGGAAAGGCGACTTCGACGGCATGCTCGAGCGGCGTCACGTCCGGGTGCTCGTGCCCTACAGCCGGACGCTGTTCTACAACGACAAGGGACGCGAGCGCGGCATCTCGGCGGAACTGGCCCGCGCCTTCGAGCAGCATCTGAACAAGAAGTACGCAGCGCAGCTCGGCAAGCGGCCGATCACGCTGTACCTGGTGCCGACCACGCGCGACGAACTGCTGCAGGATGTCGCCAATGGGCTGGGCGACATCGCCGCCGGCAACCTGACCGTGACCGAGGCGCGCAAGCAGCTGGTCGATTTCGTCGCGCCGCCGGAGGTCAAGGGCGCTCGCGAGATCGTGCTCAGCGCCCCGGGCGCGGCGCCCGTGGCCACCGCCGATGCGCTGTCCGGCAAGACCGTGCACGTGCGCTGGACCTCGAGCTACCACGACAGCCTGGTGGCGCTGAACGAACGCCTGGCCAGGGACGGCAAGCCGGCGGTGACGCTGGTGGCGGTGCCCGACGAGCTCGAGGACGAGGACATGATGGAGATGCTCAACGTCGGGCTGCTGCAGTACATCGTCGTCGATGACTGGAAGGCCCGCATGTGGTCGCAGGTGCTGCCGAAGATCACGCTGAACGAAGGCGCCGTGGTGCGCGAAGGCGGTCAGGTCGGATGGGCCATCCGCAAGGACAGCCCGAAGCTGCAGGCCGAACTCGAAGACTTCCACGTCAACTACCTGAAGAAGCAGGGCATCTACAACTACCTGCGGCAGCAGCAGTTCAAGCGGGTCAAGGCGCTGAGGAACGCCAATGCCGACGCCGATGCCAAGCGCTTCGCCGAGATGAGGGTGCTGTTCGAGAAGTACGGCCAGCGCTACAACTTCGACCCGCTGATGCTGGCGGCGCAGGGCTACCAGGAATCGCAGCTCAATCAGCAGGCCAAGAGCCACGTCGGTGCCATCGGCGTGATGCAGATCATGCCGACCACCGGCGCCGAACTGAAGGTCGGCGACATCCGCGTGACCGAAGCCAACATCCATGCCGGCACCAAGTACATGGACCAGCTGATGACGCGCTACTTCAAGGACGCCGACTTCGATGCGGCGAACCGTGCGCTCTTTGCCTTCGCGTCCTACAACGCCGGCCCGGGCAATATCTCCAAGATGCGCAAGGAGGCCGCCAAGCGAGGGCTGAATCCGGACAAGTGGTTCAACAACGTCGAGATGGTGACGGCCGAGAAGATCGGCATCGAGACGACGACTTACGTGCGCAACATCTTCAAGTACTACACCTCGTACAAGCTGACGGTCGAGGCGCAGAAGGAGCGCGACAAGGCGCTTGGCGAAGTCGGCAAGAAGTGAGGTCGGCCGCGCCCGCGCTCAGCGGCGCATCAGGCGCAGCGCCAGCACGCCGGTCAGCACGAACAGCGCCAGGCTCCAGAACTCGTAGGGCACGCCGAGCAGCTTGACCGCGGCGTCGGCACAACTGGCGCGCGGCTGGAAGATCTCCGGCAGGCTGCCGTCCAGGCCCAGGCCGCTGATGATCTTCTCGGCCAGCGTCAGGTTGCAGGAGTCCGACGCCGCCGCCACGAAGTGTTGCCACAGTGCGGCAGCGATCCCGCAGGCGCTGAGCGCCAGCACCAGCAGGCCGGCGAACATGCGGCCGAGCAGCAGCCCGAGCAGCGCGGCCAGCGCGATCGTGACGAAGATCAGCCGCTGCAGGATGCACCAGGGGCAGGGCTCCATGCCCATCAGGTGCTGCGTGGCCAGCGCGGCGCCGACCGCGCCGAGGCTCAGCCCGGCGATGCCCAGCAGCAGCGCACTGCGGCGCGGCGAGGCGCTCATTTCAGCTCGGCAATGAGCTCGATCTCGACGCAGGCACCGAGCGGCAGCTGGGCCACGCCGAAGGCACTGCGCGCGTGCGCGCCGACCTCGGCGCCGAAGACCTCGACCAGCAGCTCGGAGCAGCCGTTGGTCACCAGATGGTGCTCGGTGAAGGTGGCGGTGCTGTTCACCAGGCTCAGCACCTTGACGATGCGCGCGACCTTGTCCAGCCCGCCCGAGGCGGCGGCCAGCGTGCCCAGCAGGTCGACGGCGATGCTGCGGGCGCGCGCGATGTGGCCGGAGATGAACACCAGCGGGCCGCTGCGGACGAAGGGCACGTAGGCCGCGGCCGGAACGGCCAGCGGTGGCAGGGTGATGCCGAGGGCATCGAGGCGGGCTTGGATGGACATGGCAATGCGGCGGCGCAAAGGGGCTGGCATCCTACACTGGGCACGATGAGCTCGCCGCTGGATGTCGGGGTGCGCCTCGGTGCGGCGGGGCTGGCCTGGCTGGCGGGCGTCGCGCTGCAGATGCAGCAGCCCGCACTGTGGCCGGTGCCGTCCTACGCCGGGTGGCTGGCCGCGGCGGCCCTCGGCGTCGTGCTGGCCGGGCGGCGTGCCGCCGGCTTCGGCGCGACGCTGGCCCTGTGCACGGCGTTGGCGGCGGCGGCATTCGCCAGCACCGGCTGGCGTGCCGCGCAGCGCCTGGCCGTGGCGTTGCCGCCTGCGCTGGAAGGCCGCGACCTGTGGCTGACCGGCGTGATTGCCGGCCTGCCCCAGCCCGGGCCACAGGGCACCCGCTTCGTCTTTCAGGTGGAGCAGGCCCGCCTCGACGGCGAGCAGGTGCCGGTGCCGCCGCGCGTCGCGCTCGGCTGGTATCGCGACTTCGACGGCGACGCCCTGCTGGCTGCACCGTCCCAGCCGCTGGCGGCGGGCCAGCGCTGGCGCCTGCCGGTGCGCCTGCGCCAGCCCCATGGCCTGCTGAACCCGCATGGCTTCGACGCGGAGCTGTGGCTGTTCGAACAGGGCATCCGCGCCACCGGCACGGTGCGCGCCAGCACGCAGGCTGCGCCGCAGCTGTTGGCCGAGGATGCCGGCTATCGGGTGGAGCGCGTTCGCCAGGCGGTGCGCGACGCGATCCTGCTGCGCGTGCCCGACGGTCAGTCGGCTGGCGTGCTGGCCGCACTGGCGGTCGGGGATCAGGCGGCGATCGACCGCGACGACTGGGCGCTGTTCCGCGACACCGGGGTGGCGCATCTGATGAGCATCAGCGGCCTGCACGTGACGCTCTTCGCCTGGCTCGCGGCGGCGCTGGTCGGCCCGCTGTGGCGCCTGAGCCCGCGACTGATGCTGAGGGTGCCGGCACCGTTGGCCGCCCGCTGGATCGGCGTGGCGGCTGCGGCCGGCTACGCCCTGCTGGCCGGCTGGGGCGTGCCGGCGCAGCGCACGCTGTGGATGCTGGCGACGCTGGCCCTGTTGCGCAGCGCCGGCCTGCGCTGGCCGCAGCCGCTGGTGCTGCTGGCGGCCGCGGTGGTGGTGACGCTGTTCGACCCCTGGGCGCTGATGCAGCCGGGCTTCTGGCTGTCCTTCGCCGCGGTCGCCCTGTTGATCGCGGCCGACCCGGTGTCCGGCGCTCCGGCGCCGCCGTCGGGCTGGCGCCCGCGGGCGCTGGCCGCGTTGCGCGCCGGCCTGCGCACGCAGGCGGTGGCCAGCCTCGGCCTCGCCCCGCTGAGCCTGGTGTTCTTCCAGCAGGTTTCGCTGGTGGGCTTCGCTGCCAACCTGGTGGCCATCCCGCTGGTGACGCTGGCCATCGTGCCGCTCAGCCTGCTGGGCATGCTGGCGTCGCCGCTGTAGTGGCTGCTGGCCGGCGCGCTGGTGCAGGCCTTGATCCTGCTGCTGCAGTGGCTGGCCGGCTGGCCTTCGGCGCTGTGGACCGCGCAGCGGCGCCGGCCTGGGGCGTGGCCGCCGGGCTGGCCGGCGGCGCGCTGCTGCTGATGCCCTTGCCCTGGCGGCTGCGCCTGCTCGGCCTGCCCCTGCTGCTGCCGCTGCTGGCGCCGCCGCTGCCGCGGCCGGCCGAGGGCGGTTTCGAGGTGCTGGCCGCCGACGTGGGGCAGGGCTCCGCGGTGCTGGTGCGCACGCGCTCGCACCTGCTGGTGTACGACGCCGGCCCGCGCTACTCGCCGGAGTCCGAGGCCGGCTCGCGGGTGCTGCTGCCGTTGCTGCGGGCCCGTGGCGAACCGCGCATCGACCTGCTGATGCTGAGCCACCGCGATACCGACCATGTCGGCGGTGCCGCCGCGCTGCTGGCCGGCGTGCCGGTGACCGCGCTGTCCAGCTCGTTGGCCGATGGCCATCCGTTGCTGGGGCAGGGCGTGCCGCACCGGCGCTGCGCCGCCGGGCAATCGTGGCGCTGGGACGGTGTGCGCTTCGATCTGCTGCACCCGCTGGCCGGCGAGGCCCTGGCGGCGGCGCGGCCCAACGCGTTGAGCTGCGTGCTGCGGGTGCAGGCCGCCGATGGCCGCAGCCTGCTGCTGACCGGCGACATCGAGGCGGCCCAGGAGGCGGCGCTGCTGGAGCGCGACGCCGCCGCCCTGCGCAGCCAGGTGCTGGTGGTGCCGCATCACGGCAGCCGCAGTTCGTCGACCGAGGCCTTCGTCGCCGCCGTGGCGCCCGGCACGGCCGTGGTGCAGGCGGGATACCGCAACCGTTTCGGCCACCCGGCGCCCGAGGTCGAGGCCCGCTACCTGGCGCGGGGCGTGCAGTGGCGCCGCAGCGACGTCTGCGGTGCGTGGCTGTGGGAGGCGGACGGAACCATGCGCTGCGAGCGCGAGAGCGCTGCCCGTTACTGGCATCATGGCGCGGAATCCGGCGTCGGTGCCGGGGCGGCGCGTCGCTCGGGGTAGGCGGTGGCCCGCCCCTTGCATTCAGGCTCCCGACGCCACCAGAGGAGCTTTCCGTGTCCATCCATGTCGCGCTGAACCACGTCACGCACTACCGCTACGACCGCCGCGTCGGCCTGTCGCCGCAGGTGGTGCGGCTGCGGCCAGCCCCGCACTGCCGTACGCCGATCCTCAGCTATTCGCTGCGCATCGAGCCGGAAAACCACTTCATCAACTGGCAGCAGGACCCCTTCGCCAACCACCTGGCGCGGCTGGTCTTTCCCGAGAAGACCAGCGAATTCAAGGTCACGGTCGACCTGGTGGCCGAGATGTCGGTCTACAACCCCTTCGACTTCTTCCTCGAGCCGGAGGCGGAGAACTTCCCCTTCGCCTACTCGGCCGAGTTGAAGCACGACCTGCTGCCCTACCTGGTCAAGGGCGAACTGACGCCGGCCTTCAAGGCGCTGGTCGACAGCGTCCCGCGCGACGAAGTGCGCACCATCGACTTCCTGGTGGGCCTGAACCAGCGCCTGCAGCGCGAGATCGCCTACGAGATCCGCATGGAGCCGGGCGTGCAGACACCCGAGGTGACGCTGACGCGGCTGTCCGGCTCGTGCCGCGACACCGGCTGGCTGCTGGTGCAGCTGCTGCGCCACCTGGGGCTGGCGGCGCGCTTCGTCTCCGGCTACCTGATCCAGCTGAAGCCCGACGTCAAGTCGCTCGACGGCCCCAGCGGCACCGAGGTCGACTTCACCGACCTGCACGCCTGGTGCGAGGTCTTCCTGCCCGGCGCCGGCTGGATCGGGCTGGACCCGACTTCCGGGCTGATGGCCGGCGAAGGCCACATTCCGGTGGCCTGCACCCCCGAGCCCAGTACCGCGGCGCCGGTCAGCGGCGCGGTCGACGAATGCGAGGTGTCCTTCGAGCACCACATGCAGGTCACGCGCATCTACGAATCGCCTCGCGTCACCAAGCCCTACACCGAGGGCCAGTGGCAGTCGATCCTGGGACCTTCGTCTCGGTGGACGACCGCGATGGCGCCGAGTGGAACGTCGATGCGCTCGGCCCGACCAAGCGCGGCTTCGCCACCGAGCTGGTGCACCGGCTGCGCGCCAAGTACGCGCAGGGCGGCTTCCTGCACTTCGGCCAGGGCAAGTGGTACCCGGGCGAGCAGCTGCCGCGCTGGGCCTTGACCATCGGCTGGCGTGCCGACGGCCAGCCCTGCTGGCACGATCCGTCGTTGTTCGCCGACGAGCGCGAGCTGCACCACTACACCACCGAGGACGCCAAGGCCTTCATGGACGCGCTGACCGTGCGCCTGGGCCTGGACACGCAGTACGTGCAGCCGGGCTACGAGGACACCTGGTACTACCTGTGGCGCGAGCGCCGCCTGCCGGTCAACGTCGACCCCTTCGACTCCAAGCTCGACGACGAAATGGAGCGCGCGCGGCTGCGCCGCATCTTCACGCAGGGCCTGGACAGCGTGGTCGGCTACCTGCTGCCGCTGAAGCGCGAATGGCACACGCCCACCGCCGGGCCGAAGTGGATGACCGGCCCGTGGTTCCTGCGTGACGAGCGGCTGTACCTGATGCCCGGCGATTCGCCGATGGGCTACCGGCTGCCGCTGGATTCGCTGCCCTGGGCGGCGGCCGGCGATGCGCAGCAGCTGATCACACAGGACCCCTTCGATCACCTGCGCCCGTTGCCGCATGCCGCGGCGCTGCGCGCGCAGTTCGCCGGCCGGCCCGGCTACGACCCGCGCCACGCCGGCGGCGGCTTTGCCGAAGGCGGCATGGTGGCGCTGCAGTCCCAGCCCTGGCCGGGTGAAGGCGAGGGCGAGGGCCTGGGCAGTGCGGGCGACGGCGGCGGCGAAGGCGCAGCGGGGGCTGCCGGCCCGGGCCATGCCCATGCACCGGAAGCCGCGCCGTCGCGCGACCCCAACGCCTACCCGTCGCGCTTCGAATCGGCCGGCGGGCTGACGCGCACCGCGCTGTGCGTCGAGGTGCGCGACCCGCAGCGCGCCAACGGCCCGAAGGCGGAAAAGGAACATGGCGGCAAGAGCGGCGTGCTCTACGTCTTCCTGCCGCCGCTGAAGCACCTGGAGGACTACCTGGAGCTGCTGGCCGCGGTGGAAGCCACGGCGGCCGACCTGCGTTTGAAGGTGGTGCTCGAAGGTTACCGGCCGCCGCGCGACCCGCGGCTGAAGATCCTGCAGGTCACGCCCGACCCGGGCGTGATCGAGGTCAACATCCATCCGGCGTCGAGCTGGGAAGAGCTGGTCGACCACACCGAGTTCCTGTACGACGCGGCGCACCGCACGCGCCTGTCCACCGAGAAGTTCATGCTCGATGGCCGCCACACCGGCACCGGCGGCGGCAACCACTTCGTGCTCGGCGGCGCCACGCCGGCCGACAGCCCCTTCCTGCGCCGGCCCGACGTGCTGGCCAGCCTGCTGACCTACTGGCACAACCACCCGTCGCTGAGCTACCTGTTCAGCGGCATGTTCATCGGCCCGACCAGCCAGGCGCCGCGCATCGACGAGGCGCGCAACGACCAGGTCTACGAGATCGAGATCGCCCTTGCCGAGCTGGAGCGGCAGCGCAGTTCAACCAGGTGCCGCCGTGGCTGGTCGACCGCAGCTTGCGCAACCTGCTGATCGACGTCACCGGCAACACCCACCGCAGCGAGTTCTGCATCGACAAGATGTACTCGCCGGATGGGCCCACCGGGCGGCTGGGCCTGCTGGAACTGCGCGCCTTCGAGATGCCGCCGCATGCGCACATGAGCCTGGCGCAGCAACTGCTGCTGCGCGCGCTGCTGGCCTGGTTCTGGCGCGAGCCCTACCGCGGCCACGGCAGCACGCGCATGACACGCTGGGGCACGGGGCTGCACGACCGTTTCATGCTGCCGACCTTCGTGCAGATGGACTTCAACGACGTCATGGCCGAGCTGCGCCAGGCCGGCTATGCCTTCGACGACGAGTGGTTCGCGCCGCACCTGGAGTTCCGCTTCCCGCTGATCGGCGAGATCGCGACGATGGGCATCGGCCTGAGCATCCGCACCGCGCTCGAACCCTGGCACGTGATGGGCGAAGAAAGCGGCGGTGGCGGCACCGCGCGCTACGTCGATTCGTCGCTGGAGCGGCTGGAGGTCAAGGTCACCGGCCTGAACGGCAACCGCCACATCGTCACCGCCAACGGCCAGGCGCTGCCGCTGCAGCCCACCGGGCGCGTCGGCGAATACGTCTGCGGCGTGCGCTACCGCGCCTGGCAGCCGCCGTCGGCGCTGCACCCGACCATCGGCGTGCATGCGCCGCTGACCTTCGACATCGTCGACAACTGGCTGCAGCGCTCGATGGGCGGCTGCCGCTACCACGTGGCACACCCCGGCGGGCGCAACTACGAGGACTTCCCGGTCAATGCCTACACGGCCGAGAGCCGTCGCCTGGCGCGCTTCAGCAGCTTCGGCCACACGCCGGGTCGCATGTCGGTGCGGCCGGCGCAGGCCAGCCTGGAGTTCCCGTTCACGCTCGACCTGCGCCAGCGCTGACGACGACAACGTGGCGCAGACCCAGGCTCAATCGCTGCTGCCGTTCGCGGCCGAAGACCTGCTCGACCCTGCCCAGGCGGCGCAGGCCGAGCTGCTGCGGCTGGGGCCCGAGATGGAGGCCGGGCTGTGGGACGAGATGCGCCATGCCGATGGCCGGCTGCGCGACCGCTGGCGCGCGTTCGCGCGCTGGCTGCCGCCGCCGCAGCCGGGCTCGCTGGCCGAAGACCTGGACCGACGCCTGGCGCAGGTGCAGCGGCAGATCCGCCACGACGGCATCACGCACAACGTGTTCGGCACCCAGGGTGCCGCGCCGCGGCCGTGGTCGCTGGAACTGCTGCCGTTGATCATCGACAGCGCCGACTGGGCGGTCATCGAAGCGGGCGTGGTGCAGCGCGCCACGCTGATGGAGCAGATGCTGGCCGATGCCTACGGCCCGCAGCACCTGCTGCGCGAAGGCCTGTTTCCGCCGGCGCTGCTGCTGCGCCACCCGGGCTACCTGCGCTCGATGCGCGGCGTGGAGCCGGCCAGCGGCATGCGGCTGCACCTGGTGGCCTTCGACCTGGTGCGCGCGCCGAACGGCGCCTGGCAGGTGCTCAGCTGCCGCAGCCAGAGCCCTTCGGGCCTGGGCTACGTGCTGCACAACCGGCTGCTGGTGTCGCGCCACTTTCCCGACGCGTTCCGCGAACTGCGCGTGCAGCACATTGCCAGCAGCTACCGCCGCCTGCTGGATGCGCTCGAAGCGCCGGCGCGCCAGGTGGCCGGCGGTGCCGCACCGCGCGTGGTGCTGCTGACCCCGGGACCGTACAGCGAAACCTACTACGAACATGCCTACCTGGCGCGCTACCTCGGGCTGCCGCTGGTCGAGGGGGGCGACCTGGTGGTCCGCGAGCAGCGTCTGTTCCTGAAGACGGTGGAAGGCCTGGAGCCGGTGCACGGCCTGCTGCGCCGCCTGGACGACGACTGGTGCGACCCGCTCGAACTGCGCGCCGACTCGGCGCTGGGCGTGCCCGGGCTGCTGCAGGCGGTGCGGGCGCGCAACGTGGTGCTGGCCAATGCGCTGGGCAACGGCTTCCTGGAGTCGCCGGCCATCCAGGGTTTCCTGCCGGCCATCGCGCGCCGCCTGCTGGACCAGGAACTGCTGCTGCCGGCGCTGCCCACCTGGTGGTGCGGCGAGGCCGCGGCCTGGCACGACGTGCGGCCGACGCTGGCCGACAAGATCGTGCGCAGCACCTTCCCGCGCGGCAGCCGCGCGTCGACCGTGGTGCGCCCCGAGGACGTGCAGATCGACGACGATCCCGACGCCTGGACCGTCACGGAGAAGGTGCGTTTCTCGCGCGCCCCAGTCTGGCAGGACGGCTCCATGATGGTGCGCCCTGCCATGGTGCGCGTGTATGCCATCGCCGAAGGCGGCGGCCGCTGGTACGTGCTGCCGGGCGGCATGACCCGGGTTGCCAAGGCCGACGAGCTGAGCGTCTCGATGCAGCGCGGCGGTTCCAGCCTGGACACCTGGGTGCTGACCGACGGGCCGGTGGACAGCTTCTCGATGCTGCCGACGCGGCTGAGCGTCGACGACATTGCGGCGCGGCGCCCGCCGGTGTCCAGCCGCACCGCCGAGAACATGTTCTGGCTCGGCCGCTACACCGAGCGCACCGAGCAGATGGTGCGGCTGGCGCGCGCGCTGCTGATGCTGATCGACACCGACGAGGACGCGCCCGAGACGCTGCGCGAGGCGCTGTCCGAGCTGGCCGTGCAGTACGGCCTGGCGCCATGGGGCGTGCCCACGCTGAACCGCTCGCCGCACCTGTTCGAGCGTGCGCTGCTGGGTGCGCTGGCCGACCCGGACGGCCACAGCATCGCCTTCAACCTGGGTGCGCTGGAGCGCGCGGCGCAGGCGCTGCGCGAGCGCCTGTCCACCGAGCAGTGGAGCGTGGTGCGCTCGATGGGCTCGCACTTCGCCGGCCTGCGTCTCGAACAGGGCCTGCCGACGCTGGCGCAGGTGCTGCCGGCACTCGACCGGCTGGGCGTGCAGCTGGCCGCCGTGACCGGCGCGCAGACCGACCGCATGACGCGCGACCACGGCTGGCGCTTCATGACCGTCGGCCGGCTGCTGGAGCGGCTGATCGGCATGAGCACGCAGCTCGGCAGCTTTGTCGACGGCGGCGCGCTGCATCAGGCTTCGGGCATGGAGATGATGCTGGAGCTGTTCGACAGTGCGATCACCTTCCGCGCCCGCTACCAGCGCCACGAGGACCTGCTGGCGCTGACCGACCTGCTGGTGCTCGACAGTGCCAATCCGCGCTCGCTGGCCGGGGTGCTGCGCCGCCTGCGCACCGAGCTGGGCAAGCTGCCGGGCGGCGACCGTGCCCAACACCATCGGCGCGCTGCTGTGGCTGCCGGCCACCGGGCGTCTGGCATCGATCTGGAAGACCTGCGGCGCCGACGAAACGCAGGTGCTGCAGGCGCTGCAGCGCGTCTGCGAGCAGTCGCGCTTCAGCGGCACCGGCCTGGCCGACGACCTGGGCCACCGCTTCTTCGCCCATGCCGCCACCGACGATGAGTTGCAACGTGTCTGAATCCGCGTTGGCCGCCGTCGAGCTGGAGGTCGTGCACGAGACGAACGCCTGATTATGCGGCGCGGTGACGCGCAGCACCTGGCGTACCTGCGGCCGCTACGGGACGAACACCAGCTTCTGGCGCACGAGTTGCACATCGACCCGCCCCCGCCGCAGGTGCTGCGACACCGACGGCTTCGGCAACGCCCGCGCTGTTCAGCCTGAGCCTGCCACTGCACCGCGCGCTGCTGGACGTGCGCGCACGCAGCCGGGTGGCGCTGCGGCCGGCGGCCCGACGGCGGCGGTCGAGCGCTCGCCGCGCTGGGAAGACGTGCGCCGGCGGCTGCGCTACGAGGCCGGCGCCCGTTACGATGCGGCGGTGGAGTTCGCCCAGCCGTCGCCCTACGTGCCGCGCCTGCATGCGCTGCGGGACTACGGCGCGGCCAGCTTCGGCCCCGGCGTGCCGGTGGGCGTGGGCGCGCTGGACCTGATGCACCGCATCCATGCCGACTTCGAGTTCCACAGCGCCAGCACCGAGGTCGACACGCCGCTGCTGCAGGCCTACGAACAGCGCAGCGGCGTCTGCCAGGACTTCGCACACCTGATGATCGCCGCGCTGCGCATGCTCGGTCTGGCGGCGCGCTACGTCAGCGGCTACCTGCTGACGCGGCCGCCGGCAGGGCAGGAGAAGATGGTCGGCGCCGATGCCTCGCATGCCTGGGTGCAGGTCTACTGCCCCGACACACCGGGGCTGCCCGGCGGCTGGCTGGAGCTCGACCCGACCAATGACCTGGTGCCGGATATCGGCCATGTTCGCCTGGCACTGGGCCGCGACTATGGCGACGTGACGCCGCTGCGCGGCGTGATCCGCGGTGGCGGACGGCATGCGCTGCAGGTGCGCGTGGACACCCGCCGCGTGCACGAGGCGCGGGCCCGAATGTTGCTAACTTGAAGCTCACCTGAGGAGCCTTTGCATGCGACCCAGCTTCGATGAAATGCGCATCAGCGGTAGCGAGGTGCGAGACCACTACCGCCAGTACGAACGCTGGCTCCAGTCCCAGCCGACGGATCTGATGCGCGACCGGCGTGAAGAGGCCGAGGTCATCTTCCGCCGCGTCGGCATCACCTTCGCGGTCTACGGCGCGAAGGACGAGGACGGCTCGGGTACCGAGCGGCTGATTCCCTTCGACCTGATTCCGCGCGTCATTCCCCGGCACGAGTGGGTGGAGATGGAGAAGGGCCTGCGCCAGCGCGTCACCGCGCTGAACCGCTTTCTGCACGACGTCTACCACGACCAGGAGATCCTGAAGGCCGGGCTGGTGCCGGCCGAGCAGGTGCTGAACAACGCCCAGTACCGGCCCGAGATGCGCGGCGTCAACGTGCCCGGCGGCGTGTACTCGCACATCTCCGGCGTGGACATCGTGCGCGCCGCCAACCCCGACGGCAGCGGCAGCTACTACGTGCTCGAAGACAACCTGCGCGTGCCCAGCGGCGTGAGCTACATGCTCGAAGACCGCAAGATGATGATGCGGCTGTTCCCCGAGCTGTTCGCCGGGCACCGCGTGGCGCCGGTCGCCCACTATCCCGACCTGCTGCTCGAGACGCTGCGGGCGGTGGCGCCGGCCGGCGTGGTCGAGCCGACGGTGGTGGTGCTGACGCCGGGCATGTACAACAGCGCCTACTTCGAGCATGCCTTCCTGGCGCAGCAGATGGGCGTGGAACTGGTCGAAGGCCAGGACCTGTTCGTGCGCGACGAGCACGTCTACATGCGCACCACGCAGGGCCCGAAGCGGGTGGACGTGGTCTACCGCCGCGTCGACGACGACTTCCTCGACCCCGAAGTCTTCCGCAAGGACAGCACGCTCGGCTGCGCCGGGCTGCTGAACGTCTACCGCAAGGGCAACATCACGCTGGCCAATGCCATCGGCACCGGGGTGGCCGACGACAAGTCGATCTACCCGTACGTGCCGAAGATGATCGAGTTCTACCTCGGCGAGAAGCCGATCCTGAACAACGTGCCCACCTACCTGTGCCGCGAGTCGGAGGACCTGAAATACGTGCTCGCCCACCTGGGCGAACTGGTCGTCAAGGAAGTGCACGGCGCCGGCGGCTACGGCATGCTGGTCGGCCCCGCGGCCACCAAGGCCGAGGTCGAGGAGTTCCGCGCCCACCTGCTGTCCAACCCGGGCAACTACATCGCGCAGCCGACGCTGAGCCTGTCGACCTGCCCGACCTTCGTCGAATCGGGCATTGCGCCGCGGCACATCGACCTGCGGCCCTTCGTGCTGTCGGGCACCGACGTGCAGATGGTGCCGGGCGGCCTGACGCGTGTGGCGCTGAAGGAAGGCTCGCTGGTGGTGAATTCGTCGCAGGGCGGCGGCACCAAGGACACCTGGGTCCTCGAGGATTGAGGGGAGGACGAGATCATGCTGTCACGCACCGCCGACCACCTGTTCTGGATGGCGCGCTACATGGAGCGCGCCGAGAACACCGCGCGCATGCTGAACGTCAACTACGAGACCTCGCTGCTGCCGCAGTCGGCCGAGGCCACCGAGCAGGGCTGGCGCGGGCTGCTCAGCATCAGCGAGCTGACGCCGGCCTACCTGCAGCGCTACCAGGGCTTCAACGGCCGCGATGTCATGGACTTCATGGTGCGCGACGAGAACAACCCGTCGAGCATCCTGGCCTGCCTGCGTGCGGCGCGCGAGAACGCGCGCGCGGTGCGCGGCACGCTGACCACCGAGGTCTGGGAAACGCAGAACCAGACCTGGCTGGAGTTCAACCGCCTGCTGCGCGAAGGCGCGCTGGCCCGCGACCCGGGCAACCTGTTCGAATGGGTCAAGTTCCGTTCGCACCTGTCGCGCGGCGTCACCGTCGGCACGATGCTGATGGACGACTCGCTGCACTTCATCCGCATCGGCACGTTCCTGGAACGCGGCGACAACACCGCGCGGCTGCTGGACGTGAAGTTCCACGCGCTGGCGGGCGAGTTCTTCGGCCCGGGCAACGAGGGTGACACGCAGGAGGTGGACTTCTACCACTGGAGCGCGATCCTGCGGTCCGTCTCCGGCTTCGAGATCTATCGCAAGGTGTACCGCAACGTCATCCAGCCGGAGCTGGTGGCCGAACTGCTGATCCTGCGGCCGGACATGCCGCGTTCGCTGGCGGCCTGCGTGAACGAGGTGCTGGCCAACCTGAAGCTCGTGGCCAACCGGCAGAGCGACGAGACCTTGCGCCGCGCCGGCCGGCTGCAGGCCGACCTGCAGTACGGCCGCATCGACGAGATCCTGGCCACCGGGCTGCATGCGTACCTGACGCAGTTTCTGGCGCGCGTGGGCGATCTGGGCGGCGGCATCAGCCGCGACTTCCTGGTGCCTGAGACGGTTTGATTCGGCTGCGCCGTGGGCCGGCGCGGGCGTTTTGGCGTGCGGGCCTGAGCGGCGGGCAAAGCCGGGCCCGGGCAGGCCGCGACGCTTCGGTTCGGCGGCCGGCTGCGCCGGCTGCCCTGCGGTGCTCGGTCCCATGGCCTCGTCGCCAACTCACTGCGCGAACTGCGTTCGCTCCGTTCAGACAGTCGCGACGAAGTCAGAAGTGGAGGCGCGCTGCGCGCGCTGGCCATGGAACCTCCGCTCCTCGGCGCCTCACAGGCGCATCGCGTCCTGCCCGGGCCCGGCTTTGCGGCGACGCTCGTGGTCTGCGTGGGCAGCCTCCGGTGATGTCCTGACTATCCCGAAATTGGGTGTTCGCCTACGATGCGGCGGCCGCAGGCAGTCCGCTG
This sequence comes from Rubrivivax sp., assembly GCA_044225625.1. GTDB lineage: Bacteria > Pseudomonadota > Gammaproteobacteria > Burkholderiales > Burkholderiaceae_C > Rubrivivax. The sequence continues at coordinate 33,595 of JBGAII010000007.1, read as the reverse complement.
CTGGCTCGATACCCGGTGGCTGGCGACTCGCTATTCCTGTGGCCCAAACCGGTTACGCCTTCAGACTGCGCCGCTGATCGGATACGGGCTCAAGTTTGATCTCTAGAACAAGCTAAGTCTCCACAGCTGTCGACTGCGTGCATCATCATCCAGTTGTCGTAGCTATTGGAGAGGGAAGCATGAAGATCGAGAACATTGCCGTTCGCAACTTCGTAGAGGAATACGAAACGCCAATCTCCGAAATCTCTGTTGAAACGATGGTAGTAATAGCGGGTCAGAATGGCTCAGGAAAATCCCGTTATTCTGGACGCCATTCGCCTGTTGTACCAGTATATGGTGGCTACCAGCAGAACGAGTGGCATCACTGGATGGGTGAGTTTCAGATCAACTTTACAAACAAGAATGATCTGATCACTCGACGAACAACCCGAGTCAGGAGCTGCGTATTACCTGCGACTTTCGGCTGCATTCGGAGGAGCGAGAGCATTCGAACCCACTGCGAGGAGCTCGCTCTCTGGCAAACCGTCTGGCGCACCGTCTTCCCAGAGCTTTATGGATGGTCCACTTTTCATGCCATTTTCGCCTGCCGCCCACTTGCGAGGTCGGGAAGAAGAGATAAGACAGAAAACCGAGCAGGAAGAGCGATGCTTCTTGAGGAACTTAAGCCGACCCACATAGTTGGAGAGTTCTCACTTGCGCCCGGCCAGAATCCTTCCGTAAGGCCATCGAAGATCCTTGAAGTGATATTTGGCACGTTCCGACCGCATTCGCTAGGCGTAATTGACTATCACGGCCCCCATCGAACCTATGGACGGGAAACCCTATCAGGTATTAATTCTGAACTCGACGCGCTAGAACAACAGCGTAGTCAACATGCGCTCTACAACTACGCCAATAAGTACGCGAACGTCAAAGCAGATGGCGTCCTCCTACATAAAGGAGATCCTAGCGACGACTGCCGGAAAGCCAGAGGGGCGCCTGCGAGTCACCATCTAAAACTCTCAAGGAGCTTTTTCGAACATTCTTCCCCGACAAGGAGTTTCTCGGTCCTATTCCAACAACAGATGGAACCTTACAGTTTCCGGTACGAACCAGCGACGGCGCCACACATGACTTGAATGAGCTAAGTGCCGGCGAGAAGGGAGGTGCTATATGGCTATCTGAGATTGCGCAATTCGGCGCCGAAATTTTCCGTGGTTCTCCTGGATGAACCCGAACTACATCTGAATCCGTCTATTAAGAACCTATCAGCGTTCTATCATCGCCATCTAGGCAGAGCACTCGACAACCAGATATGGTTGATCACCCATTCGGACGCATTGCTCCGAGAAGCCGGGCAAGAAGGCTACTCGGTTTTTCACATGCAAGCTGCAACCCTCAGTGAACCGGTGTTTAGGCAACACCTCTACTGCGAAGGAAGGACTTCAAAAAGTGGTCATCGACTTAGTGGGCGACCTGGCCTCATACAGGCCAGGCGCGAAGCTTGTGCTTTTTGAAGGAGAGAATTCGGATTTTCGACGAGCGGTTTGCAACCGCACTATCCGGCTGCGTCAAGAATCCAACGTCGTCCTGGCCGGCAGCAAGCAACGGGTTCGAGACCTTCGGTACTGAGGTCTCTGGCAGCTGTCTCGGAAAGCGGGTCAAGTTCCGGATGAAGATTTACTCCCACGTTGACAAGGATGCGGACCCGGGAATCGTCAAATCCTGTGCCTAGTAACAGTCTTTCGTGATGTTTACTCAGCATTGTTGAAAACTATCTGCTTGGAGCCGAAGTTCATCCTCAAAGTGGTGAAGGACCCAGTGTGCATTCGTATTCAACCGAGGAAGATGTGTGTCGAGTCATTGAGAGAATGTACAAAGCAGACTCTGAGCAGCCTGGTTCGGCACCAGTTGTCGACAATGGTCCGCAACGAGCTGCTGAAGGTTGTAAAGACCGCAACCAGCCCAACTGCTGACAACATAGCGGAGTCGCTTTCTACAACTATTCAAGGCTCTGCCTCCGATTTCAGCGCTCTTGTTAATGGGAGGTTTGATCTGCCGCGCCACAGCAACTGACCACGAGCCTCACGGGAGGACTTTGAAAGAGCGCTTGCTGCCGATACATGGAGGAAGCGCTTTAGGGCCGAGATGTTCCGAACCGCTTTGCGTCTCGCATGCAGAAGACCAAGCTACGGAAGTCTTTAGGAGTTTGATCATCGCCGCAATGCGAGATGCGGGCCAGCCAGCCCGAAGGTATGCGTGTGGTCATTGATCGCGTCCTCACGACCTAGCGCCACTGGCGCCTAACAGGCTGCGAAGTTTCGCCCGCGAGCAAACGTCATCCGCCGGCAGGTCGTTGTGGGATACCGTGTTCGCGACACGATATTTTGTCCCGGCTCGCGACAAAGACATGGTCGTCGCCGTCTGATGCAAACTAGTCTACGAGGAGAGTCTGATGCCGAAGGAGCAAATGCCCTTCACCTCGTCGAGAAGGGTCTACGCAGGATGAACCTACAACGAGAAGTGCATCATCTAAGCAATGTCGCACTGAGGTAAACCTTCCAGAGGGGCTTACCCGCGAGTCAGTGAGATCTTGGCTGTGCGTTCTCCTATGGCGACATCAGCGCTCGCGGAAGTCAACCAGCCCACCCCATCGCGCCGACCATCCCCGCACCGGCGGCCACCAGCCACACCGGGCTGATCGGGTCTTCACCAGCAGCAGCGCGGTCACCGGCACCATCAGCATCGCGACCGCGCTGTCGCGCACCGGCGCGGTCAGGATCCAGCCGGTGGCCAGCAGCAGGCCCAGCGTCAGCGGCGCCAGGCCGGTGCCGATGGCCCGCATCAGGCGCGAATCGCGGCGCCGGTCGCCGTAGCGGGCGACCGCCAGCGCCAGCGTCGTCGACGGCAGCAGGCTGCCGGCCAGCGCCGCCAGCACGCCGCTCAGGCCGGCGATGTTCCAGCCGACCACGGCCACGAACAGCACGTTCGGCCCCGGCGCCGCCTGCGCGATGGCCACGGAGCTGGTGAACTGGCCGTCGGTCAGCCAGCCGCGGTCGCCGACCAAAAAGCGCTGCATGTCGGGCGCCGTGGTGATGGCACCGCCGATGCCCAGCAGCGACAGCATGCCAAAGTGCAGGAACATCGTTGCCAGCACGCCGGGCTCGGCGCCGTGGATGCCGAAGAGCAGGGCGTTCATCGGCGACCCCGCCGCGCAGGCCGCGCTTCCCCGGCGGGCCGGCCGCGTGCGGCGGCACGGCGGCTCACCGGCCCAGCCTCCACCAGGCGACGGCCACCGACACGCCGCCCAGCCCCAGCACCACGCCGACCATCGGCCAGCGCCAGACGCCGATGGCCAGCAGCGCGAGCAGTGCCACCGCCGCGGCGCCCGGCCGGCCCAGCGGGCTGGCGCGCAGGCTGCCGGCCAGCTTGAAGGCGGTGCCGATCACCAGCCCGGCGGCCACCGCGCCCATGCCGCGCAGCGCGCCGGCCACCATCGGCACGGCGACGAACTCGCGGTACAGCGTGGCCAGCAGCAGCACGATCAGCAGCGGCACGGACACCAGGCCGGCCAGCGCGGCCAGCGCGCCGCGCCAGCCGAAGAAGCGGTCGCCGATGATCAGCGCCATGTTGACGATGTTCGGTCCCGGCAGCACCTGGCCCAGCGACAGCACTTCCAGGAACTGCGCCTTCGTCAGCCAGCGTTCCCGTTCCACCAGCTCGCGTTGCGCCACCGCCAGCACGCCGCCGAAGCCCTGCAGCGCCATGCGGTTGAAGGCCAGCGCCATGCGCCGCGCATTGCGCGGCCGGCGCAGCGGCGGCTCAGACATGCGGGCCACCGCGCATGCGGCCCGCCGCCCACAGGCTGGTGGCGATGGCCGCGCCCATCCAGGCCAGAGCCACCCAGCTGAGGCCGCCGTAACCGGCGGCGGCGATCATCGCGCCGCCGCTCGCTGAGCCGGCAAACTGGCCGACGTACATCGCCGATGAATTCAGCGAGATCAGCGCGGTGGCCAGCGCCGGCGCCGCCAGCGCCAGCCGCGCCTGCTGCGCCGAGTTCGACGCGAAGCAGCCCAGTGCCCAGGGCAGGGTGACGGCCAGCGCGCTGACGAAGCCGGTGGCCAGCGGCCAGGCCAGCAGCGACAGCGCCATGCAGCCCAGCGTCAGCGCCACCGCGCGGGCGGCGCCGACGCGGTCGATCGTGCGTGTCAGCAGCACGTTGCCCAGCAGGCCGATGGCGCCGAACCACAGGAACAGCAGGCTGATCTGCGCCGCGCTCGCGCCCAGCACCTGGCTGTAGTACGGCGCGAAGTAGCTGAACAGCGTGAACTGACCGGCGCTGCTCATCGCCGTCACCGCGACGATGGCCATCAGCACCGGGTGCGTGAAGACCGCGCGCCAGTCGGCCAGCGACAGCGCCGGCGGCTTGATGCCCGAGGGCAGCACCCACCAGATGCCGGCGGCGGCGGCCAGTGCCAGCAGCGCGATGCCGACGAAGGCCGAAGCCCAGCCCCAGGTCTCGCCGACGTAGGCCGACAGCGGCATGCCCAGCACCGAGGCGAGCGACCAGCCGAGGACGATGAAGGTGATGGCCTGGCCGCGCTGCGCCGGCGGTGTCAGCGCGGCGATGGCCGACGCCGCCTGCGGCGTGAAGGCGGCCGCACCCAGCATCGTCAGGCAGCGCAGCGGCAGCAGCGCGGCATAGCTGGTGGCCAGCGCGCTGAGCAGATGGCCGGCGGCGAACCACAGCAGCGCCAGCACCAGCAGCCGGCGCCGGTCCCAGCCGCTGAGCAGCCCGGCCAGCAGCGGCGAACCGATCGCCATCACCACCGCGCCGGCACCGATCAGCTGCCCGCCCAGCGACACCGACACCTGCAGCGAGCGCACGATGTCGTTCAGCACGCCGGCCGTGGCCATGACGCCGCAGCCGATGGCGAAGTTGCCGGCCAGCAGCGCCCAGCGCGGGGCGGTCGCGGCCCCGGTGTTCAGCGCAGCACCTTCAGCGCGTCGGGATTGACGATGTTCGTCGGGCGGTTGTTGACGAAGTTGACGACGTTGTCGAAGGCAGCGCTGAAGTACAGCTCGTAGCTGTCCTGCTCCACGTAGCCGATGTGCGGCGTGCACACCGCGTTCTCCAGCCGCAGCAGCGGGTGGCCCTGCAGGATCGGCTCGCTTTCGAACACGTCGATCGCCGCCATGCCCGGGCGGCCGCGGTTCAGCGCCGAGACCAGCGCGTGCTCCTCCACCAGTTCGGCGCGCGAGGTGTTGACGAACAGCGCCGTCGGCTTCATGCGCGACAGATCCTCCAGCTTGACGACGCCCTGGGTGCGTTCGCTCAGCCGCAGGTGCACGCTGAGCACGTCGCAGCTCTCGAAGAAGCTCTCGCAGGACTCGGCGGCCTCGTGGCCGTCCTGCACCGCCTTGACGCGGGCGGATTCGCTGCCCCAGATGCTGACCTGCATGCCGAAGGCGCGGCCGTAGCCGGCCACCATCTGGCCGATCTTGCCGTAGCCCCAGACGCCCAGGCGGCGGCCGCGCAAGACCTGGCCGATGCCGAAGTTCGGCGGCATCGATGCGGTCTTCAGCCCCGATTGCTGCCAGGCCCCGTGTTTCAGGTTGCCGATGTACTGCGGCAGCCGGCGCATGCTGGCCATGATCAGCGCCCAGGTCAGCTCGGCCGGCGCCACCGGCGAGCCCACGCCTTCGGCCACGGCAATGCCGAGCTTGGTGCAGGCCTCGACGTCGATGTGGCTGCCGACACGCCCGGTCTGCGAGATGAGCTTGAGCTTCGGCAGTTTTTCCAGCAGCTGCTTCGGGAACTGCGTGCGTTCGCGGATCAGCACCAGCACGTCGGCATCGCGCAGCCGTACCGACAGCTGGCCGATGCCCTTGACGGTGTTGGTGAAGACCTTGGCGTTCAGCGCCTCCAGCTTCGACGCGCATTTCAGCTTGCGCACCGCGTCCTGGTAGTCGTCGAGGATGATGATGTTCATGGCAGAGAGGATTCTGCCCTGCGGCAGCGGCTGGCACGCGACGGCGCTACCATGCGGCCATCCGCAGTAGGGGCCCCATACCATGAGTCTGACGATGTATTCGGCCAGCGCGCCGGTCTTCACGCGCGTGCTGGGCAGCATGCTGGCCTGGCTGGACCGCGCCGAGGCGCATGCGCGGGCACGCAGTTTCGACCCGACCAACTACCTGGGCCTGCGCCTGGCGCCGGACATGCTGCCCTTCAGCCGGCAGATCCAGATCGCCAGCGACGGCGCCAAGGGCTGCATGTCGCGCCTGGCCGGCACCGAGATTCCCAAGTGGGAAGACAACGAGAGCACGCTGGACGAGTTGCGTGCGCGCATCCGCCGTACGCTCGACCATGTGCAGAGCTTCAGCCCGGCGCAGCTGGAAGGATCGGACAGCCGCGAGATCGCCATCCCGATGCGCAGCGGCGACACGCTGCGCTTCGATGGCGAGAGTTTCCTGAAGTACTTCGCGCTGCCGAACTTCTACTTCCACGCCACCACCACCTACGCGCTGCTGCGCCACGCCGGCGTCGAACTGGGCAAGGCCGACTTCCTCGGCCGCTGACGCGGCGTGCGCACCATGACCGGCGGCGCGCCCGACACCTGGCAGGGCGACGACTACGCCCGCCATTCCAGCCTGCAGGAGGCGATGGCCGACGAGGTGCTGTCACGGCTGCCGCTGCGCGGCGACGAACAACTGCTCGACCTGGGCTGCGGCGACGGCAAGCTGAGCGCGCGCATCGCCGAACGGCTGCCGCGCGGCGCGGTGCTGGGCGTCGATGCCTCGGCCGACATGGTGGCCTTTGCCCAGCAGCGCTTCGGCCGCGGGATGCTCGGCAACCTGCACTTCGAGGTGGCCGACGCGCGTGAGTTGGGCTACGCGGCGCGCTTCGACACGCTGGTGTCCTTCAATGCGCTGCACTGGGTGCCGCAGCAGGACCTGGCGCTGCAGGGCATCGCCCGCGCGCTGAAGCCCGGCGGCCGCGCCCACCTGCGGCTGGTGACGCGCAGTGCGCTGACCAGCCTGGAGGAGGTGGCCGAGGCCGTGCGCCGCGAGCCGCGCTGGGCGGGGCACTTCGTGGGCTTCAGTGACCCGTACTTGCGGCTGGATGCGCAGGCCTATGCGGCGCTGGCCCGGCGCAACGGCCTGGACTGCCTGGCGTGCGAGAGTGCGGCCAAGCGCTGGAGCTTCGGCAGCGAGGAGGGCTTCTTCGGCTTCTGCAACGCCGGTTTCGGCGCCTGGACCCACCGGCTGCCGCCGGCACTGCGCCGCGATTTCGTGCAGCAGGCGATGCAACGCTATCTGGCGCTGATCGACCGCGCCTTCGGCGAGCGCTACACCTTCCACTTCATGCAGACCGACGTCGTGCTCGGCGTGTAGCCGGGCAGAGCAGGCTGCCGCGGTCGCGGGAGGAGGGCTGCGGCCGGCTAGAAGAACGCGGCGAAACCGCTGTTCGGGCCGCTGCTGGGGAACACCGAGGCGATGCCGCGCTGCAGCGAATCGCGCTGCGTCGGATGCGTCTGCGGTGGCAACGCCTCGAAGACCGCGGCCCGCAGCAGCCACAGGTCGCCGGGCTCGGCGGCATGGCGGATCTGGAAGCGCAGCCAGGCCGCGCGCGGCCCCGGCAGGTGCTCGATCGCGGCCAGGTAGGTCTGCTTCAGGTTCTGGAAGGCGCGCTGCGCGGCCTGCTGGGCCAGGCGGTCGTCCGGCGTGCCGACGCCGTTCAGCGGTGTGCGCGACACATGGTGGCGGGGCGCGGTGCTGTTCATCGGAGCGGCCTCGGCGTCGCTCACGACAGCAGCGGGACGAAGCCCGAACGCGGCGCGCGCGTCGGGAAGTGGCGGTTCAGTTCGGCCACGCGGCGTTCGGCCTCGTGCTGGCTGTGGCTCAGCGCGACGACGTTGAAGCATTCGGCGCGCAGGTGCCAGAGCTCACGCAGCGTCCGCGTCTGCTCGATGCGCAGGCGCAAGCTGTCGGCGGCTTCGCTGTCGATGTCGTCCAGGCAGGCCGTGAAGTCCTGACGCACCGGCGGCAGGCGGTTCTGGCCGGGCGAACACTGCAGCGGGCCCGGCGCCAGCAGCCAGAACCAGAGGCGATGCCAGGCCGACCGCGGTGCCTGCCGCAACGACGGCGGGCAAACCTCGGCACGCCAGCCGATGCGCGAGGCCAGCGAGTCGCGGTAGCGGGGGCGGAGGAGCAGGCTGAAAGACATCATGACTGTGACTTCGGACACGACGCTGCAAACTTGAGCGCATTGTTCGGCCCGGCCTCGCGTGTTAAGGCCCGAACAGAGGGGGCAAGTGGCGCCAGTTCGAGCCTGCCGCTCGATGCGGGAAGGGCACCCGCTGCGTCGCGCCGCTGTGCTGCCGACGCCGGCTGCCGGCCGGCTCAGAGCGTGCCGTACTGTTGCTTGCGCAACGGCGTGTAACGCCACCAGGGCGCCGGCGCGGCACCGTGCATGAAGTCGGTGGCGGCCATGAAGGTGTCGAGCACGCAGGGGTCGTGGCGCTTGCCGGTGCGCTGGCACAGCGTCTGGTAGAGCACGAAGGGGTCGCGGCCGCGAAGTTCCTGCGGCGTGCGGATGCCGATCAATCGCAGGTCGGCGGCCAGCGCCGGGCCGATGTTCGGCAGCTGTTCGAGCTGCAGACAATCGGCGGCGCTGGCGGCCTTGGGCGACTTGAGCAGCTCGCGCATGGCTTCAGCTCAGCATCGTGTTGCGGATCAGGCCCACCGCCAGACCTTCGAGCGCGAAGCTTTCGTCGTCGGGTGCGACATGCAGTGTCTGGAAGTCGGGGTTCTCGGGAATCAGCTCCACGCCCGCCTTGGTCTTGCGGAAGCGCTTGACGGTGACCTCGTCGCCCAGGCGGGCAACGACGATCTGGCCGTTCTTGGCGTCGCTGGCCTTCTGCACCGCGAGCAGGTCGCCGTCCATGATGCCGGCGTCGCGCATGCTCATGCCGCGCACCTTGAGCAGGTAGTCGGGCCGGCGCGCGAACAGGCTGGCTTCCATGAGAAAGCTCTGATCGATGTGTTCCTGCGCCAGGATCGGCGCACCGGCCGCGACGCGGCCGACGAGCGGCAGGCTCAGCTGGGCGATGCCCGGCAGCGGCAGGCTGTACTGCTTGCCGAACTGGCTGAGCCGTGCTGCGGCCAGCTGGCGCAATGTGTCAGACTTCAAGCGGATGCCGCGCGAAGTGCCGCCCACCAGTTCGATGACGCCTTTGCGCGCCAGCGCCTGCAGGTGTTCCTCGGCGGCGTTCGGCGACCGGAAGCCCAGTTCGGCGGCAATCTCGGCGCGTGTCGGCGGGGCGCCGGTGCGCTCGATCGTGCTTTGCACCAGGTCGAGGATCTGCTGCTGGCGGTCGGTGAGCTTCGGGCTGTCGATCATGCGGCGCCTGTCGTTTTGTCCAGTGGCTGTATTTTCATCCAGATGAACCCGCATGGCAAGCACTGAAGACACGGTGGTGATCCTCGGCACCGGCGGGACGATCGCCGGCACGGCGGCCAGCGCCACCGACAGCGTCGGTTACCGCGCCGCGCAACTCGGCGTGGAGGCCCTGGTGGCGGCGGTGCCGCCGCTGGCCGGCTGGCCGCTGGAGTGCGAGCAGCTCGCCCAGGTGGACAGCAAGGACATGACGCACGCGCTGTGGCTGCGGCTGGCGCAGCGCGCGCACGCGCACCTGCAGCGGCCGGAGGTCCGCGGCCTGGTGGTCACGCACGGCACCGACACGCTGGAGGAGACCGCCTATTTCCTGCAGCGCGTGCTGGCGCCGGCAAAGCCGCTGGTGTTGACGGCGGCGATGCGGCCGGCCACGGCGCTGCTGGCCGACGGCCCGCAGAACCTGCTGGATGCGGTGACGCTGGCGCGCGAGCCGGGGGCCTGCGGCGTGCTGGCGGTGCTGGGAGGGCAGGTCTTTGCCGGCGCGGAACTGCGCAAGCAGCACAGCTACCGGCTCGATGCCTTCGATGCCGGTGACCTCGGCCCGATCGGCCGAATGGAGGAGGGCCAACTGCGCCGCTGGCGCGACTGGCCGCAGGCCGGCGCCGGGGTGCTGGGGCTGCAGCGTCTGCCGGCCGACGCCGCGGCCTGGCCGCGTGTGGCCATCGTCACCAGCCACGCCGGAGCGGACGCTGCGGTGGTCGACGCACTGTGCGCCAGCGGGGTGCAGGGCATCGTCGTGGCCGGCACCGGCAACGGCAGCGTGCACGTCGACCTGGAACGGGCGTTGCGCCGCGCCGCCGCGTCGGGCGTGCGCGTGGCGCGTGTGTCGCGTTGCGCCTACGGCGGTGTGGTCGGCGCGAGTGCCGAAGGGCTGCCGGCATTGCCGCAGCTCAGCGCGGTGCAGGCGCGCATCGAACTGATGCTTCAGCTGATGGCGGGCGCCGGCACGGCCTGACGCCCGCCCGCCCGGGCTCAGACCACGGTCAGCGTCACGTCGATGTTGCCGCGCGTGGCGTTCGAATACGGGCAGACCTCGTGCGCGGTCTTGACCAATGCCTCGACGGCAGCTTTGTCCATGCCCGGCACGCTGACCGCCATCGCCACGGCGATGCCGAAGGCGCCCGGCTTGCCGCTCATCGGCCCGATCGAGACATCGGCGGTGATCGACACCTCGGCGGGCAGGCTGATCTTCTGGTTGCGCGCGACCGCCTTCATCGCACCGATGAAGCAGGCCGAGTAGCCGCTGGCGAACAGCTGTTCGGGGTTCGTGCCGGGCCCGCTGTCGCCGCCGAGTTCCTTCGGCGTCGAAAGCTGCAGCTTGATCTTGCCGTCCGACGATTCGGTGGTGCCGGTGCGGCCGCCGGTGGAGGTGGCGTGGGCGGTGTAGAGGGCTTTGTCGATGGCCATGGGGTCTTCCTTCGAGGTTGGAGCGGCCTCAGGCCGCGCGGGGGTGGAGGCGGTGATGCGCTGGCGCAGCGTCTGCAGCTGCGCGGTCAGGGCGGCGAGTTCGTCGAGCGCACAGCCGCTGGCGGCGGCAATGGCCTGGGGTACCTGAATGGCGCGGCGCTTGAGGGCGCGGCCGTCTGCCGTCAGCTGCAGCAACACGCGCCGTTCGTCGGCCGCGTCGCGCAGGCGCTGCACCCGTGCCGGCAGCCTCCAGCCGCTTCAGCAGCGGCGTCAGCGTGCCGGAATCCAGCGCCAGCCGCTCGCCCAACTGCGACACGCTGAGCCCATCGGTCTCCCACAGCACCAGCATCACCAGGTACTGCGGATAGGTCAGGCCCAACGGCTCGAGCAGCGGCTTGTAGACCTTGGTCATGGCCAGCGACGCGCTGTAGATCGCAAAGCACAGCTGGCGGTCGAGCGCCAGCCAGTCGTTGGCATCGCGGGCGCGGTGGTGGGCGGAGGACATGACTGAAAGTATAGTGATCAATTTAATTGTGTGCACTAAATAACGCGCATGAGAACATGGCGGGTGCAGCGGGTGGCGCAGCTTTAGCATCGAGGGGTCTTCAGGGCGGGGCGGAACTCCCCACCGGCGGTAGGAGCGATGAGCTCGAGTTTCCGTGAGCGCCCCAGGGCCGACAGGTCCGGGGGTCAGCAGATCCGGTGCGATGCCGGAGCCGACGGTCACAGTCCGGATGAAAGAAGACCACGTCGCTGCCGCGGCCGCCAGGTCGCGGCGTCGGCGTTTGCCCTGGAACGCCCCTTCCACTCTGACCTGGAGCGTTTCATGAATCCGACTTTTCATTCTGCCGACGAAAACGCGGCCCGCGCCTCGGCTGCCGAGCGGGTGCGCCACGCGCTGGCCGCCTGCGACGGGCCGGCCGGTGCTGGTCAGCGACGCCGAGCGCGAGAACGAGGCCGACCTGGTCGCCGCGGCCGAGCTGATCGATGTGCCGGTGATGGCGCAGCTGATCCGCGACGGCAGCGGCATCGTCTGCCTGTGCCTCGATGCGGCGCAAGTGGCCCGCCTGGGCCTGCGCCGCATGGTCGAGCACAACGAGAGCCGCCATGGCACGCCATTCACGGTGTCGATCGAGGCGCGCGAAGGCATCAGCACCGGCGTGTCGGCGGCAGACCGCGTGACCACCGTGCGTGCCGCGACGGCGCCGGGCGGGGGGCCGCAGCACATCGTCTCGCCAGGCCATGTGTTCCCGCTGTGCGCCGATACCGACGGCGTGCTGGGTCGCCGCGGCCACACCGAGGCTTCGGTGGACCTGATGCGGCTGGCCGGACTGCAACCGGCAGCCGTGCTGTGCGAGCTGATGAACCCCGACGGCAGCATGGCCCGTGGCGACCAGGTGCGCCTATGCGCGCCAGTTCGACCTGCTGCTGAGCGTGCAGGACCTGGTGGACGTGCGCGCCGCGCGATGCAGGCGGTCCCGGCGTAGGCGGCATCTGCTGGCAGGAGCTCAGCCGGCGTCCAGCGCTTCCAGTTCGGCCTGCAGTTCCAGCCAGCGCTCTTCCAGCATGTGGGTTTCCGCGCCGATGTGCGCCAGGCGGCGGCCGAGTTCAGCGTAGTCGCCGGCCGGCACCGGCAGGGGCGGCCAGCGCCGCTTCGACTCGGCCTTCGTGCGTCGTGCGAGCCAGCCGCGCATCGGAGTTGCTGCAGCTCGACGCGCAACGGCCGCGTCTTTTCGGCACGGCGGGCGCGGGCCTGCTTGTCGGCCTGGCGCTCGTCACGCGACGGCGTCGTGCTTGGCGCCGGGGTACTCGGCTTCGCTGCGACGGGCTTCGGCGCGGGGGCCGGTGGCGCGACGTCGGCCGGACGTGCCCACGGCGGCGGCGCTTCGCCGCGTGCGGTGGCGCGCGACACCTCGAGCAGCCAGCGCTGGTAGTCGTCCAGGTCGCCGTCGAAGGGCTGCACCTGGCCGCCGCTGACCAGCCAGAACTCGTCGCAGACCTCGCGCAGCAGCGCACGGTCATGGCTGACCAGCATGACCGTGCCTTCGAACTCGTTCAACGCGATCGACAGCGCCTCGCGCGTCGTCAGGTCCAGGTGGTTGGTGGGCTCGTCCAGCAGCAGCAGGTTGGGGCGCTGCCAGACCAGCATGGCCAATACCAGCCGCGCCTTCTCGCCGCCCGACAGCGAGCCGACCGGCTGCTGCACCATGTCACCGGTGAAGCGGAACTGGCCGAGGAAGTCGCGCAGCTCCTGCTCGCGCGCCGCCGGACCGACATCGCGTGCCAGGCGCACCATGTGCATCAGCGGCCCGTCGTCCAACTGCAGCACGTCCAGTTCCTGTTGCGCGAAGTAGCCGATGACCAGGCCCTTGCCTTCGGTCATCGTGCCGCCCAGCGGCGGCAGCGCATGGGCAATGGTCTTGACCAGCGTCGACTTGCCCTGGCCATTGGCGCCGAGGATGCCGATGCGCTGGCCGGCCAGCACCGAGCGGTCGATGCCGGAGACGATGGCCTTGTCGCCGTATCCGCAACTGAGGCCGTCGAAGGCCAGCATCGGGTTCGGCAGGCTCTGCGGCTCGCGGAACTCGAATTCGAAGTCGGCACTGGTCAGCACCGGTGCCAGCTTCTCCATGCGCGCCAGCGCCTTGACACGGCTTTGCGCCTGTTTGGCCTTGCTGGCCTTGGCCTTGAAGCGGTCGATGAAGCGCTGCAGGTGGGCAATGCGTTCCTGCTGCTTGCCGTAGGCGGCGGCGGCTTGCGACAGACGCTCGGCGCGCATCTCCTCGAAGGCGCTGTAGTTGCCGGTGTAGCGCGTCAGCGCCTGGTCGTCCAGGTGCACCGTGACGCGGGTGATCGCGTCGAGGAACTCGCGGTCGTGGCTGATGACGATCATCGTGCCGTCGAAGCGCTTCAGCCACGCTTCCAGCCAGACCAGCGCGTCCAGATCCAGGTGGTTGGTCGGCTCGTCCAGTAGCAGCAGGTCGGCCGGGCACATCAGCGCGCGCGCCAGCTGCAGCCGCATGCGCCAGCCGCCGGAGAAGCTGTTGACCGGTGCGTCCAGCTGGTCGCTGCGGAAGCCCAGGCCGAGCAGCAGTGCCTGCGCGCGCGAACGCGCGTCGAAGGCGCCGGCCTCGTCCAGCGCGAGGTGCGCCTCGGCCATCGCATGGCCGTCGCCGCTGGCTTCGGCCGCGGCCAGCGCCGCTTCGGCACGCTGCAGCGGCAGGTCGCCCTGCAGCACGAAGTCGGTGGCGCCGTCCTCGGTCTCGGGCATCGATTGAGCGACTTCGCCGATCTGCCAGCGCGGCGGAATCTCGACGTCGCCGGCGTCGGCCTGCAGCCGGTCGGTCAGCAGCAGGAACAGGCTGGACTTGCCGGCGCCGTTGCGGCCGATCAGGCCGACCTTCTCGCCGGGGTGCAGCGTCAGGTTGGCGCCTTGCAGCACGACCTTGGTGCCGCGGCGCAGCGTCAGGTTGCGCAGCGTGATCATGCGAACTGCTCCGCGCCGAGCAGCAGCACCTGGTCGCCGCCGGCGCTGGTGTCCAGCCACACCGGTTGCAGATGCGGGAATGCGGCTTCGAAATGGGCACGTTCGTGGCCGATCTCCAGCACCAGCGCCGCTGCGGGTTGCAGGTGCGCCGCCACGCCGGCCAGCAGCGGACGTACGAAGTCCATGCCGTCGGCGCCGCCTGCCAGGGCCAGCGAGGGTTCGGCGCGGTATTCGGGCGGCAGTCGTTGCATCGAGTCCTGGTTCACGTAGGGTGGGTTGCAGAGGATCAGGTCGTAGCGGCCTTCGGCCGCAGCCAGGCCGTCGCCCTGGCGCAGCCGGATGCGACCGTTCAGGTGGTGGCGCTCGACATTCTTCCGTGCCACGGTCAGCGCCTCGGCGGACAGGTCGGTGGCATCGACCTGCGATTCGGGCCAGGCCAGCGCCGCCAGCACCGCCAGGCTGCCGTTGCCGGTGCACAGGTCCAGCACGCGCTCGGGCGGCTCGCCGAGCCAGGCGTCGATCAGGCCTTCGGCCAGCACTTCGGCGATCAGCGAGCGCGGCACGATCGCGCGTTCGTCGACGTGAAAGGGCAGGCCCTGCAGCCAGGCCTCGCCGGTCAGGTACGCGGCCGGCTTGCGCGTGGCGATGCGCTGCTCGATCAGCGCCTCGATGCCGGCCTGCTGCGCCGGGGTCAGCTGCTGGCCGGCGACACCGTCGAGATCGTCCAGCGGCAGGCCCAAGCGCCACAGCGCCAGCCATACGGCTTCGTCGAAGGCGTTGGTCGTGCCATGCCCAAATGAAACGCCCGCCTCCTGGAGGCGGGCGCTGCAGCGCTCGATGAGGTCCAGCAGCGTCACGTCAGCAGCTTCTCCAGTGTCCGCCGGTAGATGTTCTTCAGCCGCTCGATGTCGTCCACCGCCACGTGCTCGTCGATCTTGTGGATGCTGGCGTTGATCGGGCCGAACTCCACCACCTGCGGGCAGATCGTCGCGATGAAGCGACCGTCGGAGGTGCCGCCAGTGGTCGACAGCTCCGGCGTGACGCCGGTCTCGGCCTGGATGGCCTGCGTCAGCGCGTCGCTCAGGCTGCCGGGCCGCGTCAGGAAGGTCTCGCCGCCCAGCGTCCAGTCGAGGCTGTAGTCGAGGCCGTGGCGGTCGAGCACGGCCTGCAGCCGCGACTTCAGTGACGCGGGCGTCGACTCGTTGCTGAAGCGGAAGTTGAACTGCACTTCCAGGTCACCGGGGATCACGTTGCCGGCGCCGGTGCCCGCATGGATGTTCGACATCTGCCAGCTCGTCGGCGGGAAGAACGCATTGCCTTCGTCCCAGCGCATGGCCACCAGTTCGGCCAATGCCGGCGCCGCCTCGTGAATGGGGTTGCGTGCCAGCTGCGGATAGGCGATGTGACCCTGCACACCCTTGACGACCAGCCGCCCCGACAGCGTGCCGCGGCGGCCGTTCTTCAGCGTGTCGCCCAGGCGCTCGACCGAGGTCGGCTCGCCGACGATGCAGGCATCGAGCGGCTGGCCGCGTTCGCGCAGCCATTCGACCAGGCGCACCGTGCCGTCGACCGACGGGCCTTCCTCGTCGCTGGTGATCAGCAGCCCGATGGCGCCGGCGTGCTGCGGATGGGCGGCGACGAACTCTTCCGCCGCGACGACGAAGCAGGCGATCGACGTCTTCATGTCGGCCGCCCCGCGGCCGTAAAGAAGACCGTCGCGGTGCGTCGGCACGAAGGGGTCGCTGCGCCAGCGTTCCAATGGGCCGGTCGGGACGACGTCGGTGTGGCCGGCGAAGGCCAGCACCGGGCCGGGCCGGCTGCCCCGGCGCAACGCCCACAGGTTGGTGACGCGGAAATGCTCCGGGCCGCAGACCAGCGTTTCGCAGGCGAAGCCGATGCGCGACAGGCGCTCGCCGAGCAGCGCCTGGCAGCCGCCGTCGGCCGGCGTCACGCTCGGCAGCGCGATCAGCGCCTCCGTCAGGCGCAGTGCATTCATCGTTGCACCCCCGCGCTGCGCGCGGCCCCGCCGGGCGAGGCGTAGCGCCCCCTTCGGACGGGCCGGGCGGGGGCGTTCATCGCGGCGTCAGCGGCACCGCGCGCGAGTCCGGCGGCAGCACGTCCAGCGTGATGTCGGTGAAGGTGGCGCCGTCCTGTTCTTCCTGCGCCGGCGCCGCCTTCGATACCGGGCCGGTGTCGTTGTGCAGACGCCAGATCAGGTTGGTCGGCGAATCGGAGTGCGCCATGCCTTCGTCGCGCGAGACCACGCCCTCGGTGATCAACCGCGCGATGTCCGCCTCGAAGGTCTGCGAGCCTTCGGCCAGCGACTTCTCCATCGCTTCCTTGACGCCGGCGATGTCGCCCTGCTCGATCAGTTCGGCCACCAGCACGGTGTTCAGCAGCACCTCGACGGCGGCCACGCGGCCGCCGGCGTTGGCGCGCAGCAGCCGCTGCGAGATCACGGCGCGCAGGCCTGCCGCCAGGTCGGCCAGCAGCGCGGGCCGGGCCTCCGGCGAATAGAACGACAGGATCCGGCCCAGCGCGTGGTAGCTGTTGTTGGCGTGCAGCGTGGCCAGCACCAGGTGGCCGGACAACGCATAGGAGATGGCCGAGGTCATCGTCTCGCGGTCGCGGATCTCGCCGATCAGGATGCAGTCCGGCGCCTGGCGCAGCGCGTTCTTCAGCGCCACCTGCAGCGACACGCAGTCGCGCCCGACCTCGCGCTGGTTGACCACCGACTTCTTGTTGCTGAACAGGAACTCGATCGGATCCTCGATCGTCAGGATGTGGCCGGTGGCCTGCTGGTTGCGCCATTCGAGCATCGAGGCCAGCGTCGTGCTCTTGCCGGTGCCGGTGGCGCCGACCATCAGGATCAGACCGCGCTTTTCCAGCACCAGCTGCGACAGCAGCGGCGGCAGGCCCAGCGAGTCCAGCGCCGGGATGTCGAAGGGAATGCAGCGGAAGACCGCGGCCATCGTGCCACGCTGGCGGAACGCCGACATGCGGAAGCTGCCGATGCCGGGCAGACCGATGGCCAGGTTCAGCTCGCCGGTTTCGTCGAACTCCTCGAACTGCTGCGGCGTCAGCAGCTCGCCGAGCAACTGGCGGATCTGCGTGGGCGTCAGCACCTGGTCGGACAGCTGCAGGATCTGGCCGTTGATGCGGATCAGGATCGGCGTGTTGGCCGACAGGTAGACGTCCGAGGCGCTCTTGTCGGCCATCAGCCGCAAGACCCGCTCCATGTTGCCTGCACTCATGTCGGCCATCCTTCCGGTTCAGGTTCGTAGCAGCTCGTTGATGCTGGTCTTGGCGCGCGTCGAGGCGGTGACGCGCTTGACGATGACTGCGCAGTACAGGCTGTGACTGCCGTCGATGGCCGGCAGCGAACCGCTGACCACCACCGAGCCCGCCGGCACACGACCATAGTGGATCTCTCCGGTGGCGCGGTCGTAGATCTTGGTGCTCTGGCCGATGAACACGCCCATGCTGATCACCGAATTCTCCTCGACGATCACGCCCTCGACGACCTCGGAACGCGCACCGATGAAGCAGTTGTCCTCGATGATCGTCGGGTTGGCCTGCAACGGCTCGAGCACACCGCCGATGCCCACGCCGCCCGACAGGTGCACGTTCTTGCCGATCTGCGCGCAGCTGCCCACGGTGGCCCACGTGTCCACCATCGTGCCTTCGTCGACGTAGGCGCCGATGTTCACGTAGCTGGGCATCAGCACCACGTTCCTGGCGATGTAGCTGCCGCGCCGCGCCACCGCCGGCGGCACCACGCGCACGCCGGTGGCGCGCATCTGCTCTTCGTCCAGATGGGCGAACTTGGTCGGTACCTTGTCGAAGAAGCCCAGGTCGCCGGCACGCATGGTCTTGTTGTCGTTGAGGCGGAAGCTCAGCAGCACCGCCTTCTTGACCCACTGGTTCACGGTCCACTGACCGACGCCCTGGCGCTCGGCCACGCGGATGCGGCCGGCATTCAGGTCGGCCATCACTTCGTCGACGGCCTGGTGCACGTCGGGCGCGGAGGCGGCGGAGATCTGCGCGCGCCCTTCCCAGGCGAGTTCGATCAGGTCCTGCAGTTTGTGGCTCATGGCTTGTTGCGCAGTGAAAGGGTGAATTGACGGATGCGCTGCGCCGCTTCGACGCAGGCTTCGGCAGGTGCCACCAGCGCCATGCGGATGCGACCGGCGCCGGGGTTCAGCCCATGCGCTGTGCGCGCCAGCAGGCTGCCCGGAAGCACCGTCACATTGTATTGAGCCAGCAGTTGCATCGCGAAGCCGACGTCGTCTCCACCCGGCACACCGGCCCACAGGTAGAAACCTGCGTCCGGCAGCCGCACCTCCAGGACATCGGCCAAAAGCGGCGTGACCTGAGCGAACTTCTGGCGGTACAAATCCCGATTCCGGACCACGTGCGCCTCGTCGCCCCAGGCGGCGATGCTGGCCTGCTGCAGTGTCGGGCTCATCGCGCTGCCGTGATAGGTGCGGTACAGCAGGAAGGCCTTCAGCAGCCGGGCGTCGCCGGCGACGAAGCCGGAGCGCATGCCGGGCACGTTGGAGCGCTTGGACAGGCTGGTGAAGGCCACCAGATTGCGGAAATCATCACGCCCCAAAGCCTTGGCGGCCTGCAGCGAACCCAGCGGCGGCTCGTCGCGGAAATAGATCTCGGAGTAACACTCGTCGCTGGCGATGACGAAGCCGTGCCTGTCGCTGAGTTCGAACAGGGTCTGCCACTCCGACAGCGGCATCACCGCGCCGGTGGGGTTGCCGGGTGAGCAGACGTACAGCAACTGGGTGCGTGACCAGGTGGCTTCGTCGATCTGCGACCAGTCGGCAGCGAAGTTGCGTGCCGGGTCGCTGTTGGCGAACGCGGTCTGCGCGCCGGCCAGCAGCGCGGCGCCCTCGTAGATCTGATAGAAGGGGTTGGGGCAGACGACGGTGGCGCCGGGCCGGGTCGGGTCGACGACCACCTGGGCAAAGGCGAACAGCGCCTCGCGCGATCCGTTCACCGGCAGCGTCTGGGTCAGCGCATCGACGGTCACGCCATAGCGCCGCTGCAGCCAGCCGGCGAAGGCCTCGCGCAACGCCGGCTCGCCGGCCGTCGGCGGATAGACGGACAGTCCGGACAGCGACCCCATCAGCGCCTGCTCGATCAGCGCCGGCGTGGCATGGCGCGGTTCGCCGATGCCCAGGCCGATGGGCGCATGGTCCTTCGACGGCACGATGCCGGCGGACAGCTCACGCAGGCGCTCGAACGGATAGGGGTGCAGTCGTGAAAGCAGCGGATTCATCGCGCGATTATGGCCAGGGCACGGCGGCCGACGCCGCCTTCACATCGCAGGCGCGATATGCGCTTGCGCCGCAACGCGCGGTGCGTGTTGTCCCGATTCAGCGGCGCGCGCCGAGGTCCGGAATCAGCACCGTGCAGACGATGCCCGCCCGGCCGTTTTCCCGCCATTGCACGTCGCCGCCCAGCAGCTTGACGCGCTTGCGCACGCCACCCAGGCCCAGGCCGTGCGACCAGCCCTGCGGGTCACGACCAATGCCGTCGTCGGCCAGCGACAGCCGCAGCTGTCCGCCTTCCAGTGTGGCCATCACTTCCAGGTGCGTGGCGCAGGAATGCTGGATGACGTTGCTGACCAGCTCGCGCAGCACGCGCGTCAGCGCCGACCACTGGACCACGCCGAGCACGATGTCGCGGTCGTAGTGGAAGGTCCAGCTCAGTTCGATCTGCGCCGCATTGAGGCGCTGCGCGATGTCGGTCTTCCACTCGGCGGCGGCATGCGACAGCCGCTGGTCGCTGGCGGCGAGGCCGCGGGTCAGCGTCTTCAGGTCTTTGAGCGTGTGCCGGATGTAGTCCTCCATCTCCGGCGTCTGCGCCTTGTACATCAGCGTCAGCAGGCGGGCTCCGATGTCGTCGTGCAGGTCGGCGGCGATGCGGGCGCGCTCCTCGCTGCGGCCGCGCTCCACGGCCTTGTCATAGGCCACGGCGCGGCGCAGCTGGTCGACGACCCGGTCGCTCAGGCGCGCGTCGTCACGCGAGAACATGCGCTTGCCGCGCTCGGCGAAGCGCAGCACCAGCGAGCCGCCGTTGGTTCCGGCACTGTCGTGCTCGGCATCGATGCGTGGCAGCGGCACCAGCAGCGCCGAGCCGTCGCCGAGCACGCGCGATCGCGTCGCGCTGCGCTCCAGCGTCCGCACCTGCAACGGCTCGAACAGGTCGCGCAGCAGCCTCGTCAGCAGCTCGGCGCTGTCGCGCGGCCGCGCCTCGACTTCGCGCAGCACGCGATAGAGGCGCTCGAACATGCGCTCCGCGCCGGGGACGTGCTGGCCGCGCATCGGCTGCAGCAGCCAGCGTCGTGTCAGCGCGTAGACCAGCAATGCGAAGAACATCGAGATCGACAGGGAGCCGAAGGCGCTGACCGGGAAGACGGCCACGAACAGCAGGTTCAGTGAGATGGCAATGCTGCTGGTGCCGACCAGCAGCGCCAGCTCGCGCATCATCGGTTGCGCGCGCGCGAACATCGGAAGCAGCAGCAGCAGCGTGCTCAGGAACAGGTACCACACGACCGTACTGACGCAGGCGTCGTGCGGGTCGATTCGCGGTTCGACGCTGGCGACGGCGACGGCCAGGCTGAGCAGCAGCAGCGTGGCGGTGGCCGACGCGGCCAGGCGGCGCAGCAGCAGTGCCACCGGGTTGGGCTCCAGCCGGTACGAACGCGACATCAGCACGATCGTCGCCACGCCGCAGCCGAGCATGCCGGCCTGCGTCCACCACCACGCCAGCGGCGAGCCCGGCCGCGACACCCAGCCGAGCAGCAGCGTGCACAGCGTCCAGGCGACGGCGGCCATGCCGCGGCCGCCTGGCAGGCGCAGCGGCAGCAGCGTGGACAGGTGCACCATCGCGGCCGCGCTGGCCAGGTCGAAGGCCGTGCGTGCGAACAGGCCATGGTGCACCACGGCCGTCGGCAGGCCCAGGCCGGGCAGCGTCTCGACGGCCAGGATCAGCAGGTTTGCCGCCTGCGCCAGGCCGATCAGCGCGTAGGGCAGGTTGCGCCATGAGACATGCAGGCGCAGCACGCGGGCGGCGACCGCCACCAGCGCCATGGCGACCGCGCCCAGCAGCCAGAAGAGCGGCCCCAGGCCGCTGAGGCCGCGTGGCGCGGGCAGGACGCGGACCTCGCGGCCGCCCTCGAACTGCAGCAGCAGCGGCCCGTGCCGCAGCATGTCGTGCAGCTGCAGCTGGACTTCGGTCTGGCGTGCACGTTGGGCGTCGTTCACGGTCCAGCGTGGCATGCGGTTCAACAGCTCGGCGTCGGCGTCCAGCCGGCGGCCCTGGTCATCGACCAGGCTCAACGTGGGCTGCAGGCTCAATGCGCGTGCCAGCGCCAGCAGGCCGAACGCGCACACCAGGACCAGCACGACGATCTCCGCGCGACTCGGCGCACGGCGGCGGGTCCGCCACGGGCGCCGTCGCTGCGAGTCCGGAAGCAGGTCGTCGAAATGGCTGTCGAGCGCAGCGCCCGGCCGCGCGGGCGGCGCCGTCACCGGCTCCGCGGGCAGGGGCCCGTCGCGTCGCTGCATGGCGGCTCCGCGCGGCCCGGCGGCCCTACACGAGCCCCTGTTTGCTGGCCAGCACCGCGGCCTCGGCGCGGCTGGAGACGTTCAGCTTCTTGTAGATGGACTTGATGTGGTCGTTGACGGTGAACCACTTGATGCCCATCAGCGCCGCGATCTCCTTGATCGTGAAGCCCTTGCTCAGGTAGGTGAGCACCTCGCTCTCGCGCGGTGTCAGGCGTTCGTGGTCCAGCGGCTTCTCGATCGGCACCGGCCGGCTGCTCTGGAAGCTGCCGGCGGGGTTGAAGCCCGAATCCGCGGGCATCGTGTCGATGCTGCCCGCGGGCCGGAAGTGGGTCAGCAGACGGCGCGCGATGGCCGGCGACAGCGGTGGCTGGCCGCGCACGATCTTCTGCAGTTCCTCGACCAGCACCTCGAAACGGTCTTCCTTGAGCAGGTAACCGTCGGCGCCGCACTGCAGCGCGGGGAACAGGTGGTCGTCGTCGGAGTACAGCGTGGTGACGATCTTTGTCGCGGGGTACTGGGCCAGCTCCGCCAGCAGTTCCATGCCGTTGCCGTCCGGCAGCTCCAGGTCCACCAGCAGCAGCTTGAACGGGTCGACGCCATGGATGCCCTGTGCGCCGCCGGTCAGGTTGATGTGGCGCCGCGCGGTTTCCAGGTCCCCGGCCTCGGTGATCGCGATCTGGTCGCTGAAGCTCTCGCGCACCACGCGGCACAGGAAGCTGCGTGCCACCGGGTTGTCTTCGACGATCAGCACCTTCACGGCCATCGGGCCACTCCTTGTTCCTCGCGAGCCATGCTATCCGAGTCGCGCCGTGCGCGGCCGCCAAATGGCAACGGCGCGCAACCGGCTCATTCGTTGACCAGCAGCACCTTGCCCTGCACCCGGCGCGTCGCCATGCGCGCATAGGCTGCCGGCAGCTCGCGCATCGGCAGGCGCTGGTCGATGGCCGGCTTGATCTTGCCTTCGGCATACCAGCGCGCCAGTTCGGCCATGCCGCGGGCGCTGTTCTCCGGCTCGCGACGCACGAAATCACCCCAGAACACACCGACGATCGACGCGCCCTTCAGCAGCGCCAGGTTCAGCGGCAGCGTGGGGATGCTGCCCTGGGCAAAGCCGATCACCAGGTAGCGGCCGCGCCAGGCGATGGAACGGAACACCGGTTCGGCCAGGTCGCCGCCCACCGGGTCGTAGACGACGTCCGGGCCCTTGCCGCCGGTCAGCTCCTTCAGCGTCTCGCGCACGTTCTGCGTCGAGTAGTTCAGCGTGGCATCGGCGCCCAAGGTGCGGCAGAACGCGCACTTCTCGTCGCTGGAGGCGGCCGCGATGACCTTCGCCCCCACCGCCTTGGCGATCTGGATGGCCGACGTGCCCACGCCGCCGGCGGCACCCAGCACCAGCACCGTCTCGCCCGGCTTCAGCTGGGCCCGA
Organism: Rubrivivax sp.; assembly: GCA_044225625.1. Lineage (GTDB taxonomy): Bacteria > Pseudomonadota > Gammaproteobacteria > Burkholderiales > Burkholderiaceae_C > Rubrivivax. The sequence continues at coordinate 10,250 of JBGAII010000007.1, read as the reverse complement.
TCGACCAGCGCATGGTGTGTCGTGCCATAGGTCAGCGCAAAGGCCGCACCGTCCTCGAGCGCGAAGCCCGGCGGCAGCTTCAGCGCCGACTTGGCCGGAGCGATGCCGTGCGTGCCGAAACCGCCGGTGGAGCCCATCACGGCCACGGCGTCGCCGACCTTCAGCTGCGTGACGCCGTCGCCCACCGCCTCCACCGTGCCGGCGTACTCGGAGCCGGGAACGAAGGGCAGGGCGGGCTTGAACTGGTACTTGCCCTGCACGATCAGGATGTCCGGAAAGTTCAGGCTGGCTGCGCGAATGGCCACGCGCACTTCGCCCGGGCCGGGCGTGGGCGTCGGCACCTCCTTCCAGACCAGACTGTCGGGGCCGTCCAGCGTTTCGCAGAACCAGGCTTGCATGGGAGTCTCCTCGGGTTCGATGCCGAATGATAGGCAAGTCCGCCCGGCGGCCGGGTTGTGGCGGAGCGCTGCCTACAATGCGTCGATGCGCATCCTGATCGCCAACGACGATGGCTACCTCGCGCCCGGCCTGGCGGCCTTGGTCAGGGCTTGTGCGGGCCTGGGCGAGATCGACGTGGTGGCGCCCGAGCAGAACGCCAGCGGCACGTCGAACGCGTTGACGCTGAACCGCCCGCTGTCGGTGTTCGAAGCTTCCGGCGAAGCCGTGCGCGGCTTCAAGGTGGTCAACGGCACGCCGTCGGACTGCGTGCACGTGGCCCTGACCGGGCTGCTGCCGCACCGCCCCGACCTGGTGCTGTCCGGCATCAACAACGGCGCCAACATGGGCGACGACACGCTGTATTCGGGTACCGTCGCCGCGGCGATGGAAGGCTATCTGTTCGGCATCCCGGCCATCGCCTTCTCGCAGGTGCTGAAGGGCTGGGGCGAAATCGATGCCGCGGCCGCCACGGCGCGTTCGATCGTCGACCGTGTGCTGTCCGGCAGCCTGCCATCCGGCCCGTGGCTGCTGAACGTGAACATCCCCAACGTGGCCGATGCAGCGCAGCGGCCGCGCTGCATCACCCGGCTTGGGCGGCGCCATGCCAGCCAGCCGGTGATCCGCCAGACCAACCCGCGCGGCGAGGCGATCTACTGGATCGGCCCGGCCGGCGAGGCGCGCGATGGCGGCGAAGGCACCGATTTCCACGCCACGGCGCAGGGCCAGGTCTCGATCACGCCGCTGCAGGTGGACCTGACCGACCATGCGGCGCTGTCGCGCTGGGCGGCGCTGGCATGAGCGCGCCGGGCCGCTCCCAAGCGCTGATCCCGGAGCACGTCGTGCGGAGGGTCGTCCAGTGAGGGCGCAGCTGCCGCGGCCGATGCCTGAGGCGACCCGTGCGCGGGACTGCGACGTCAGGCTGCAGGCGGAGCTCGTTCGGTGAGCGAGAAGCCGGCGGTGCGCAGCGCCCGATTTCCCGCCGCGCTGCCGCAGAACGCATCCGCACCCTTGCCGGCGGCGCGGCAGACCCTGCGCCCGCAGACGCCGCTGCAGCAGGCGGCGCGCGATGCGGCCCAGCAGCACCGGCCCAGTGGCATCGGCATGGATTCGGCCGCGGTGCGCCGCGCGCTGGTGCAGCGGCTGCGTGCCGAACACCATTGCCACGACGCCGTCTGCCAGGCGATGCTGCAGGTGCCGCGGCACCTTTTCGTCGACAGCGCGCTGGCCATCCAGGCGTATGAGGACACCAGCCTGCCCATCGGCCTGGGCCAGACGATCTCGAAGCCGTCGGTCGTGGCGCGCATGCTGAGCCTGCTGCACGAGGGGGCGCAGGCACGCCGCACCGGCACCCTCGGTCGGGTGCTCGAGGTCGGCACCGGCTGCGGCTACCAGACGGCCCTGCTGGCCCGCATGGCACAGCGGGTGCTGTCGGTCGAGCGGCTGAAGCCGCTGCACGACAAGGCGCGGGCCAATCTCGGCGAGCAGCGCGCCTCGCACGTTCGGCTGGTCTATGGTGACGGGCGGCTGGGCCATCCGCCGAACGCACCCTACGACAGCATCGTCGCCGCCGCCGGAGGGAACGATCTGCCGCCCGCGTGGCTCGAACAGCTCGCCGATGGGGGTCGCCTGGTGGCGCCACTGCAGGGCAGTGCGGGGCGGGGCCAGGCGCTGCTGGTGGTCGACCGCCAGGGCGACGAGTTCAGGCGCTCGATGCACGAGGCGGTGCACTTCGTTCCCCTAAAATCCGGCATCGAATAGGGAGAACGTTCAGGCATGCCACTGCGACCTGAAGCGAGCGCCGGCCGGTTGGGCCTGGCGCTGACGACGACGTTGCTGCTGGTGCTGGCGGGGTGCAGCTCGGCTCCGCCGCGCAAGGCGCCGGTGGAGCAGCGCAACGTGGCCACCAAGCCTGCGCCGGCGGCCTCCGCTGCCGACGCCTCGGCCGCCGACCCTTCCAAGCCGCCGCTCCCGGGTGCCGAAAATGCCGGCAAGCCCGGCTACTACACCGTGCGTCCGGGCGATACGTTGCTGCGCATCTCGCTCGAGCAGGGTCAGAACTGGCGGGACATCGTGCGCTGGAACGGTCTTGACAACCCCAATCTGCTCGAGGTCGGGCAGGTGCTGCGGGTGGTGCCGCCGGCGCCGCCGCCGGCCGATCCGAACACCGTGACGGCGCGGGCGGTGCCCAATGCCGGGCGCGTGGAATCGCGTCCGCTGGACAGCAAGCCGGCCGCGTCGGCCGCGGCGTCGTCGGCCAGTGGCGTGGCGGCGGCTCCGGCAAGGCCCGCAGGTCCGCCGGCGTCGGCCGCGCCGCCGGCGCCGGTTGCTGCTGTCCCACCGGCCGACAGCGCGCCGGCCGCCCGTGAGCCGGCCGCCGAGGAACTGGTGTGGATGTGGCCTGCGACGGGGGCCGTGCTGGCCGGATTCGACGAAGGACGCAACAAGGGCCTGACGATCGCCGGCAAGGCCGGTGACCCGGTGGTCGCGGCCGGCGATGGTCGGGTGGTGTATGCCGGCTCGTCGCTGCGTGGCTATGGCAACCTGGTGATCGTCAAGCACAACGACGTGTACCTCACCGCCTATGCGCACAACCAGACGCTGCTGGTGAAGGAAGACCAGGTGGTGCGGCGCGGGCAGAAGATCGCCGAGATGGGGTCGACCGATGCGGAGCGCGTGCAACTGCACTTCGAGATCCGCAAACAAGGCAAGCCGGTCGATCCGGCCAAGCTGCTGCCGCCGCGTTGAGCCACGTGGCACATGCGCCGCGCCGCTCGGCGCGGCGTCTTCAGCGTTTTCCTCAGGTGTCGGTCAACGGCTTCGTGGCTAGCATCGCGCGTCGCTCCAGCAGCCCGTTCCGCGCTTCGTGCAATTCCTTCAGCTGATCATCAGTGGTGCCGCTCAGGGTTGCATCTATGGCCTGATCGCGTTGGGCTTCGTGCTCATCTACAAGGCCACCGAAACCGTCACCTTTGCCCAGGGAGACCTGATGATGCTCGGCGCCTTCGCCGGGCTGGTGCTGATGACGATGCTCGGCTTCCCGTACTGGCTGGCGGTGCCGAGTGTGATCGCAGCGATGGCCGTCTTCGGTGCCCTGACCGAGCGCATCGTCATCCGGCCGGTGCTGGGGCAGCCGGCCTTCTCGATCGTGATGCTGACCATCGGTATCAGCTACATCGCGCGCGGCCTGATCACGATGGTGCCGGTGATCGGCACCGAGACGCACACGCTGCCGGTGCCGTACAAGGACCAGACGCTGCGCCTGGGCGAACTGGTCGTGGCCTACGAACACCTGGTGGTCATCGGCGCCACCGGCCTGCTGTGCGCGCTGCTGTACGCACTGTTCCGCTACAGCAAGATCGGCATCGCGATGCAGGCCACGTCGCAGAACCAGATCGCCGCCTACTACATGGGTATTCCGGTGCAGCGGTTGAACGGCCTCGTGTGGGGGCTTGCGGCCGCGGTCGCCGCCATCGCCGGCCTGCTGCTGGCGCCGATCACCTTCGTGCACGTCAATATGGGCTACATCGGGCTGAAGGCATTTCCTGCAGCCGTGGTCGGCGGCTTCGGCAGCCTGCCGGGCGCCATCGTCGGCGGCCTGATCATCGGCATCGTCGAGAGCCTGTCGGGCTTCTACCTGCCCGAAGGCTTCAAGGACATCGCGCCCTACATCGTGGTGCTGCTGATGCTGATGATCAAGCCCAGCGGCCTGTTTGGCGAAAAGCTGCGCAAGAAGGTCTGATGAACGCATCGTCGAGCTGCCACAAGATGCGTCCGTTCCCCCTGGAGCGGGCGGCGCGCCGCGCCTTGAGGGCGAGGTAGGGCGATGCGCTTCATCTTCAAGACCGACTACGAACAGGATGTCCGCGTCGTCAAGCACGGCGGACAGGCGTTCTGGTACAGCCTGCTCGGCCTGGTGCTGCTGGCGGCGCCATGGCTGCTGTCCGAATACGTGCTGGCGCAGCTGGTGTTCGTGTACATCTACTCCGTCGTCGGCCTGGGCTTGATGCTGCTGGCCGGGTTCACGGGGCAGTTCTCGATCGGCCACGCCGCGTTCCTGGGTGTCGGCGCCTACACGCAGGCGGTGCTCACCGGGGCCGGCTGGCCTTTCCCGCTGGCGCTGGCCTGCTCGGCCGGGTTGTCGGCGATCGTCGGCATTGCGGTCGGCGTGCCGGCGCTGCGCGTGAAAGGCATCTACCTCGGCATTGCCACGCTGGCCTTCGGCTTCATCGTCGAGGAGGGCCTGGCGCGCTGGGAGTCGGTGACCGGCGGCAATGCCGGCATGCATGTCAAATCGCCGGCGATGTTCGGCTGGTCGCTGGACAGCAGCACCGAGTTCTACTTTCTGTGTCTGGTGGTGCTGGTGCTGTGCACGCTGGGCATCCTGAACCTGCTGCGCTCGCCCACCGGCCGGGCCTTCGTCGCGATCCGCGATTCGGAGGTATCGGCCCAGAGCATGGGCATCCACCTGGCGCGCTACAAGACCATGTCCTTCGCGCTGTCGGCCGCGCTGGCGGGCATCGGCGGTGCGCTGTATGCGCACAAAATCAAGTTCCTGTCGCCGGACCAGTTCAGCATCATCCAGTCGATCGACCTGCTGCTGATGATCGTGGTCGGTGGGCTGGGATCGATCCACGGGGTCTTCCTCGGGGCGATCTTCCTGATCACGATGCCGCAGATCATCGCCGTGGGTAAGGACTACCTGCCCGAGTCGGTGGGCCAGTCTCCGGGGTTGCAGGCCGTGGTCTACGGCGTGGTGCTGGTGGCCTTCGTGATGTTCGAGCCGCATGGCCTGTACGGCCGGTGGCTGAAGATGCGCACGTATCTGCAGCTCTTCCCGTTCTACCGGGCCGGCATGTTCAAGCGCCAGAAGTCGTTCCAGAAGTCGGACCGATTGAAATGAGCGACAACATCCTGCTGAGCGCGCGCGAGCTCACCGTCCGTTTCGGTGGCCTGGTCGCCGTGAACAAGGTCAGCTTCGACGTGCATCGCGGCGAGGTGTTCACGATCATCGGCCCGAACGGCGCCGGCAAGACGACGGTGTTCAACCTCATCAGCCGCATCTATCAGCCCACCGCCGGCAGCATCACCTACGACGGCGAGGATCTGGTGGCCCAGCCGGCGCATGCGGTGGCGGCACGCGGCATCGCACGCACCTTCCAGAACATCGAGCTGTTCGAGTTCGCCAGCGTGCTGCAGAACCTGTTGATCGGCACCCACACGCACCGCCGCACCAGCCTGTGGCAGGACCTGCTGTTCACCGGCACCACGCGCCGCGCCGAGCTGAATGCACGGCGCAAGGCGGAGGAAGTGATCGAGTTCCTCGACCTGCAGCGCTATCGCGACCTGATGGTCGCCGGCTTGCCCTACGGTGTGCGCAAGGTGGTGGAGCTGGCGCGCGCGCTGTGCTGCGAGCCGAAACTGCTGCTGCTGGACGAACCTTCCTCGGGCCTGAATACCGAGGAGACCGACGACATGGCGTGGTGGATCCAGGACATCCAGCGCGATCTGGGCATCACCGTGCTGATGGTCGAGCACGACATGAGCCTGGTTTCCAAGGTGTCCGACCGCGTGCTGGCGATGAACCAGGGCGAGGTGCTGGCGCTGGGCTCGCCGGAAGAGGTGCAGGCGCATCCGGGGGTGATCGAGGCCTACCTCGGCAGCACCGACGACCTGAGTTCGCTGCGGAGGCAGGCATGAGTGCCGATCTGCGCGATCAGGATGTGCTCCTGGCGCTGGCCAACGTCGAAAGCTCCTACGGCCCGATCAAGGCCATTCGCGGCGTCAGCCTGAAAGTGCGTCGCGGCGAGATCGTCACCGTGCTGGGCAGCAACGGCGCCGGCAAGAGCACCATTCTGAAGACCATCTCCGGCATCATCGATCCGAGCCGCGGCAGCATCACCTACAAGGGCGAGAACATCACCGCGATGGACCCGTCGGCGATCGTGCGCAAGGGCATCAGCCACGTCCCCGAGGGGCGCGAGGTCTTCCCGCTGCTGTCGGTGCGCGACAACCTGCTGATGGGCGCCTACACGCGTCACGATCGCGATGCCGTGGCGCGAGACATGGAGATGGCCTTCGGCTACTTCCCGATTCTCAAGGAGCGCGCCGCCCAGGACGCCGGGCTGTTGTCGGGCGGTCAGCAGCAGATGCTGGCGATCTCGCGTGCGCTGATGGGCGCGCCCGACGTGATCCTGCTCGACGAGCCCAGTCTCGGCCTGTCGCCGAAGCTGACGCGCGAGATCTTCGAGATCGTCGTGCGCATCAACCGCGAGCGCGGCACGACGATGCTGCTGGTCGAACAGAACGCCAACATGGCGTTGAACGTGGCCGACCACGGCTACGTGCTCGAGACAGGACGCATCGTCATGGACGACAGCTGTGCTGCCTTGCGCGAGAAGGAGGACATCAAGGAGTTCTACCTCGGCAAGAAGGACACCGGCGTACGCGGCGAGCGGCGCTGGAAGAAGAAGAAGACGTGGAGATGAGCGCTATCGCACGGGTGCTGTCATGAGCAAGGATCCGCACCGCATCGTCACCGGCGAGGAATTCGGCTACCGCGCCGAAGCCCTGCCGTACCGTTCGGTTCCCGAGCTGTTCCGGCTGCGCGTGAAGGAACTCGGCGACGCGACGATGATGCGTCAGAAGGAGCTGGGCATCTGGCAGTCGTACAGCTGGAACCAGGTGGCGGGCATCGTCGACGAGATCGGCGCCGGCCTGGTGAGCCTGGGCTTCGAGCCCGGCGAAGTCGCCTCGGTGCTCGCCAACACCTGCCGCGAATGGGTCTGGTGCGACCTGGCGGTGCAATCGTCCGGCGGCGTCTGCAACGGCATCTATCCCACCGACGCGGCGTCGCAGGTCGAGTACCTGTGCAGCGATTCGCGCAGCGTCTATCTGTTCGTCGAGGACGACGAGCAGCTCGACAAATACCTGGAGGTGGCCGACCGGCTGCCGCTGGTGCGGCGCGTGATCGTCTTCGACATGGAAGGCCTGCAGAGTTTCGAGGACCCGCGTGTCATCAGCCTGGACCGGCTGCGAGAGATCGGCCGCGACCACCTGAAATTGCATCCGCAGCTGCTTCAGCAGCGCAGTGCGGCGCGCGACCCGGGCGAGGTGGCGGTGCTGGTCTACACCTCGGGCACCACCGGCAGGCCGAAGGGCGCGATGATCAGCCAGAACAACATCGTCGCGGTGCTGTCGGCGCTGTCGGCGACGCTGTTCGAAGGCGTGCCGCGCGGCGGTGAACGCATCGCGTTCCTGCCGCTGTGCCACATCGCCGAGCGCATGATCGGCGAGTTCATTCCCATCGAGCGTGCGTCGGTGGTCAACTACGTCGAGAACCCGGAGACGGTGTTCGAGAACCTGCGCGAGGTGCGGCCGCATCTGTTCTTCGCCGTGCCGCGGGTGTGGGAGAAGGTCTATTCGCAGGTCTCGATCGCGCTGAGCGAGGCCGACAGGCTGCAGCGTGCCGCCTACGGCCTGGCCTTCCAGATCGGCGGCGAGGTGGCCAGGTGCACATTGGAGAACCGCGAACCGCCGCTGGGCCTGAAGCTGCGCTACAGGCTGGCGCGCTGGCTGGTGCTGGACAACGTCAAGCGCATGATCGGCATGGACCGTGTCGAGGTCGGGCTGACCGGTGCGGCGCCGATCTCGCCGGACCTGATCCGCTGGTTCCTGGCGCTGGGGATCCCGCTGCGCGAGGGCTGGGGCATGACCGAAACCTCCGGCGGCGGCTCGATCACGCCGCGGCAGGGCATGCGCCCGGGCAGCATCGGAAGGCCGGGCCCGGGTTTGCAGATGCGCATCGCCGAAGGCACGAACGAGATCCTGCTGCGCGGCCCGAACGTGATCCTGGGCTACCTGAACCTGCCGGAAAAGACGGCCGAGACCATCGATGCCGAGGGCTGGCTGCACACCGGCGACGTCGGCCGGGTGGACGACGACGGCTATTTCTACATCACGGACCGGATGAAGGACATCATCATCACGGCCGGCGGCAAGAACATCACGCCCAGCGAGATCGAGAACGAACTGAAGTTCTCGCCCTACATCACCGACGCCGTGGTCATCGGCGACAAGAAGCCGTATCTCGTGGTGCTGATCATGATCGATCAGGAGAACGTCGAGAAGTTTGCGCAGGACCGCGACATTCCCTTCGGCAACTACGCCAGCCTGACGCAGGCCCGGGAGGTGCAGGACCTGATCCAGGGCGAACTGGACCGCGTCAACGCGAAGTTCGCACGGGTCGAACAGATCAAGAAGTTCTATCTTCTGCAGAACCAGCTGACGGCCGAAGACGAGGAGCTGACGCCGACGATGAAGCTCAAGCGCAAGCTGGTCGAGAAGAAGTATGCCGAGGCGATCGACGCCATGTACCGTTGAACCCAACCCGACAAGGAGACCGACGATGAGAATCTACACCGCCATGGCCGCAGCACTGGGCCTGATGGCCGGGGCCGCGCAGGCACAACAGGGTGTCAGCAAGGACGAGATCCTCGTCGGCACCATCCAGGATCTGTCCGGACCGCTGGCCGGCTACGGCAAGGCGGTGCGCAACGGCATGCTGCTGCGCATCGACGAACTCAACGAGCAGGGTGGCATCGGCGGCCGCAAGCTCAAGCTGATCGCCGAGGACAACGGCTACGACCCGAAGCGGTCGGTCCTGGCCGCGCAGAAGCTGGTCAACCAGGACAAGGTGTTCATCGTCGCCGGCCACATGGGCACGGCGCAGAACAACGCGGCCATGCCGGTGCAGTTCGAGAAGAACATCATCAACTACATGCCGGTGACTGCGGCGCGCGAGATGTACGAGCCCTTCAATCGGCTGAAGTACTCGTTTGCGGTGACCTACTACGACCAGATGCGTACCTGGCTGCCGAAGATGGTCAAGGAGAAGGGCGCGAAGAAGGTCTGCGCGATCTACCAGGACGACGAGTTCGGGCTCGAAGTGGTGCGCGGCGCCGAGGCCGGTCTGAAGGCGCTGAACATGGAGATGGTCGAGAAGACGACCTACAAGCGCGGCGCCACCGAGTTCTCGTCGCAGGTGGCAAGGATGAAGGGCGCGGGCTGCGAGCTGGTGGTGCTGGGCACGATCATCCGAGAGACCCTCGGCACGATCGGCGAATCGCGCAAGACCGGTTTCAACCCCGTCTTCGTCGGCACCAGCGCGGCCTACACCGAGCTGATCCACAAGCTCGGCGGCAAGGCCATGGATGGCATGTACGCCACGATGACCGCGCAGGTGCCCTACCTCGATGAAGCGGCGCAGCCGTTGCGCTTCTGGGCCACCAAGTACAAGACCAAGTTCAACGACGATCCGACGGTGTTCTCGGCCTACGGCTACGCCATCATGGATGCCTTTGCGAAGGCCGCGACCAAAGCCGGCGCCAACCTCACCACCGACAGCTTCATCAAGGCGATGGATTCGATGACGATCCCGGCCGACATCTTCGGCAGCCCCGAGATGACCTTCACCGCGACCACGCGGCTGGGCAGCGACGCGTCGCGCCTGTCGCAGATCACGGATGGCAAGTGGAAGGTGGTGGGCGACTACGCCAAGCCCTGAACGCCGGTAACGCCAGCTCGACGGCCGCCTTCGGGCGGCCGTTGTGCTTTGCGCCTGGATAATCCGCGGCATGACGGATGAGGATTGGCTGAACGTCGAATCGCTGGACCTGGAGGCGCAGGGCGTCGCCCATCGCGCCGACGGCAAGGTGGTGTTCATCGAGGGAGCGTTACCCGGCGAGCAGGTACGGTGCAGCGTGAGCCGGCGCAAGAACAACTGGGCGCAGGGGACCATGACGGCGCTGCAGCGC
>JBGAII010000214.1:0-6168 GCA_044225625.1 Rubrivivax sp. | reverse complement strand
TGCGCCTCGGCCTCGATGTGCGCGCGCTGCGAGCGCGAGTTCGACACCGCGGTGATGCGTGCACGCGGGTAGTGCTGCGCCATCCACAGCGTCAGCGAGCCCCAGCCGCAGCCGAGCTCGAGGATGCGCTGGCCGTCGGCCAGCTGCGCGCGCTCGGCGGTCGCGGCCAGCGCCGCCTCCTCGGCGGCGTCGAGGTCGGTCACGCCCTGCGGCCACCAGGCCGAGCTGTACTTGCGCCGCGCGCCCAGCACCTGGCCGAAGAACTCGCTCGGCACCTCGTAGTGCTGCTCGTTGGCCTTCTCCGGCAGCCGCGCGATCGGCGCGCTGCGCATCGCGGCCACGAAGTCCTCGGCCTGCGCAGCGGCGGCGGCCGGGTCGTGGGCGGCGATCTCGTCCAGCCGCGCCTGCAGCAGCCGGCGGATGCCGGCGCGCACCAGCAGGTCCGGCACGATGCCGCGTTCGGTGAATTCCAGGGCCAGGTTCGACAGGGCCATCGCGTGCTCCTCGTTGGTTGCTCGGTTCGTGCGGCGCCCGGGCTTCTGGCTGCTTCTACGCAGGCCGGGCAGCGGCGGATCACCCCGGCGAAAAAAGGAGTGATCCAGGCGCCGCGCCGCTGCGTACAAGCGGGCATGGGACAGGTGCGGCCAACGGCAACGCCGCCGGCCGCGCGGCCGGCGGCGTTAGCCTTCGGTCATATGGGCGTCGTGGCGCCCGACGCTGCTGACCGCCGGATGCCGACGAACGATGAACTGAATCAGTGGATGTGCGCCGTGGCGACGCAGGCCGACCGGCCGGCATTCGCCGCGCTGTTCCGTCATTTCGCGCCGCGGCTGAAAGGCTTCCTGGTGCGCGCCGGCTGCGACGAGGCGCTGGCCGAGGAACTGGTGCAGGAGACGATGGTGGCGCTGTGGCGCCGCGCCGGCAGCTTCGACCCGCAGCGCGCGCAGGTGTCCACCTGGGTCTACACCATCGCCCGCAACCTGCGCATCGACCACCACCGGCGCCAGCCCGGCATGGCCGTCGCCCTGCCCGACGACTGGGACGCCGAACAGCAGCCGGCCGACGCGCACCTGACGCCCGACGAACTGCTGCAGGCCGCTCAGCGCGAGCGGGGGGTGCAGCAGGCGCTGGCCGAGCTGCCGGCGGAGCAGGCGCGGGTGCTGCGCCTGTCCTTCTTCGACGAGCAGCCGCACAGCCGCATCGCGCAGGAGCTGGGCATTCCGCTCGGCACCGTCAAATCGCGCATCCGGCTCGCGGCGGCCCAACTGCGCCGACTTCTGGAACGTCATCAAGCATGATCCATCACCATCCCGGCGACGAACTCCTGCTGCCGCTGGCGGCAGGCCGCCTGAGCGCCGGCCAGGCTGTCGTGGTGAGCGCGCACCTCGAAGGCTGCGCCGAATGCCGCGCCCGACTGCACGCGCTGCAGGCGCTGGGCGGTGCGCTGCTGGAACAGGCCGAGCCCGCGGCACTGCGGCCCGAGGCCTGGGAACGCACCTTGCAACGCATTGCCGAGCCGGCCGCGGTGCCCGCCGCGCCGCCGGCGGCACTGCCCCATCCTGCTCTGCCCGACGGCGTGCCCTGGCCGGCCAGCCTGCGCGGCTGCCGCGTGTCCGGCTGGCGCTGGATGGGTCCGGGCATGCGCTATGCGCATGTCGCGCTGCCGCGGGCCGCCGCGCCCGGCTCGTCGGTGTACCTGCTGCGCATCGGCGAAGGCCGCAGCCTGCCGCGCCACACGCACGGCGGCGTCGAACTGACGCAGGTGCTGTGCGGTGCCTTCGACGACGGACGCGCGGTCTTCGGCGCCGGCGACTTCGACGCCACCGACGACACGGTGCATCACCAGCCGGTGGTGCAGAGCGGCGCAACCTGCGTCTGCCTGGCCTATGTCGGCGCGCCGCTGCGCTTCGACGGCCGCATCGCGTCGCTGATCGGCGGCTGGATCGGGATGTGACGCGGCGGTAGCGCCGCTCAGCGCGGCACGGGTCCGGCCAGACGCCGGGCGGCGGCGGCACTGCTGCCGGTGACGAAGGCGCCCCAGACGAGGTCGACCACCGTCACGTGCCAGGGCCAGCCGACCAGCGTGGCCTGGTTCGTCAGGTCATAGGTGGCGTAGCAGATCAGGCCGAACAACGCACCGCGGGCAAAGGCCTGGCCGCTGCTCTGGGCGGAGCGAACGACGAAGACCACGATGCCCAGCAGGTACAGCGTGTAGAACAGCGCTGCGGCGGTGAGGTCGAAATCCGGCCGCATCAGGTGGCCGATCGCGGGGCGGTACAGGCGCGAGGCCATGGTCGTGAGCCAGACCGCGTCGAGCAGCAGGAAGACTCCGGCGGCCACCGCGTAGGCCGTGGCGAAGTGGCGTGTCGGCGATCGCATCGTGGGCTCCGTTTCCAAAGGGGGTGCGGTCAGCGCAGGCGGTAACTCAGGCGCCGCCCGCCGTCGACGGTGGTGTCCAGACCCACCCAGCGGTCACCGGCGTACCAGACGTCGATCGGCTGCGCCAGGCCGCCGATGCGCAACCCGCGCAGCGCGCCGCCGGCCGCGTCGAGGTCCGCCGCCACACGCGGCGGCACGCCGATGGCCACCGCCTCGATGCGGCCGGTCCCAGGGTCGAGCAGCCGCGTCTGGCCGGCGAGCAGCGGGTTCCAGTAGGCGAAGCTCATCAAGCAGGCGCCGGTCACCGCTGCCGGACTGGCGCCCTCGCCGCGCAGCTGCAGCTCGAAGCGCTCGCCGCGCGCCTGTCCGCGCAGTTCGAGGCGGCGGCCGTTGTCGTCGGTGCGGGCGTCGATCGAGGACAGGCAGCCGTCGGACCAGCGCTCGGTGGCTTCGTGGCGGTAGCGGTACAGCGACAGGCCGAGCAGCTTGACGTCGAAGCGCGCCTCGCTGCGCAGCAGCGTGCCGCCTTCGTCGGCCCGCGCCAGCACGAAGCGGTGCGTGCCAATGGCCTGACCGTCGAGCCGCACGGTGAACTGCCATTCGGCCGGCGGCACCGGCGACGCCGCCGCCGGCACGGAGACGGCACAGGCCAGCGCACCCAGCGTGATGCGCAGCAACGGAGCGAGCGTCTTCTTCATGGCCACGCTGCGCTTGTACGTCGGCGCGGCCGGCGCGGATCACCGGGCGGGCGCAACGGCCCGGATCAGTCTTCGCCCAGCCGGGTCAATGCCGCCACCAGCTGGGCCTGGCTGTGCACGTCCAGCCGCTGGAACAGCGTCTTCAGATAGACGCGGGCGGTGCCGTAGGTCAGCCCCAGCGCGGCCGCGGCCGCCTGCAGGTCCAGCCCCTGGGCCAGGTGCACGGCCAGCGCCGTCTCGGAACGCGTGCAGCCGTGGTGCTCGCGCAGGACACGCGCCATGTCCGCGGGCGCGATGGCGCCGCGCCGCACGGCCAGCATCACCAGCGGCCGCGCCGGCAGGTAGGTCCCTGGCCGCGCCGCCACCGGCGTCACGTCGAGCAGCATCACCCCGCCGCCGGACGCGGCCGGCAACCACACCGGCGCCGCCGGCGCCTCCCCCGCCGAGCGCAGTGCGGCGATCAGGCGTCCGTGGGCATCGGCGTCGACGGCGACGATCCGACCGGCCCGCTGGGCCAGCGTGCGGCCCGCGCGCAGCAGTGTGTCCATCGCGGCGTTGGCGAAGACCGGCCGCAGTTCGGCGTCGACCACCGCCACCGCCACCGGCAGCGCGGCCAGCGCGGCCCAGCGGTCGCTGCCGGCCGCGCGCGCCTCGAGCGTGAAGCCGGTCTGCAGTGCGCGCGCCATGTGGCGCGTCAGGTGCTCGAAACGCCGCACTTCGGTGGCATCGAAAGTGGGCATGTCCCGCGGCCGCATCAGCGTGATGTTGGCCACCAGTTCGCCCTCGGCGACCAGCGTGTTGCCGATCATGTGGTGCAGGCCCTGCGGCCTCATCCATTCGTTGTAGTAGGCCGAACGGAACAGATCGCCGGTGCGGCGCAGGTGCCCTTCCATGCGCTCGTTGGTGCGCACCACGCCAGGGCGGTGCCACTGCTTCGTCATCCACAGGCAGGGGTTGTCCGGCGCAAAGTACAGCGCGTCGAGACTCGGCAGCAGACCCAGGTCGATGCCTCTCAGGCACATCGGCCGCAGGTGCCCGGTGGCACGGTTCAGGAAGTAGAAGGTCTGGGCGTTGGACGGGAAGGCCTGCGCGACCTGCGCCATCACGTCGGTCCAGCCTTCGGGTTCGAGCACGCAGCGGTAGACCGCATCGGTCAGGCCGGCGTCTGCGGGTACGGGTGCGGACAGGTGAGCTGACATCGCCGGCCTCCCCCTGGCTGTCGCGCGGTGTGGGCATGGATCATAGAGCGCAGCGCCGCCCGGCGCCGCCCCCCTCGTTCCTGGGGGACGCCGTGCTCCCATTTGAGAATGTCGCCGCGCCAGCCATCGCTCTACCTTCGCATCCAGGAGGACGACGCGATGAATCACCGACCTGCAACCCGTATCGCCCGGCGCACCCTGGCCGCATTGCTGCCCGCAGCCTTGTTCGCCGGACCGGCCGGCGCCGTCGACCGCGCCTGGTTCGGCGGCGACGGCAACTGGGCCGACGCCGCCCACTGGAGCCCTGCCGGCGTGCCGGGCAGCGCCGACAAGGCGACGCTGGACGCCGGCAGTGCGACGCTGAACGCCAGTGCGGGCGTCGGCAGCCTGTTCAACAACGCCACCCTCAACCTGCTGAGCGGCACCCTGCTGCCCACCGGCGGCACCAGCACCGGCCTGTTCAACCTCAGCGCCGGCGCGGTGCTGGAGTTCCGCAACGGCAACAGCGTGCTCGACCAGATCACCACCAGCGGCGCCGGCACGCTGCAGGTCAGCACCGACAACGTCGGCGCCGACGCGCTGGTGACGATCAATGGCGGCACGCTCGGCGCCCGGCTGCTGTTCAGCGGCAGCACCATCAACGGCAGCGACCACAGCTTCCAGGCTGCATCCGCGTGGACCGGCGGCACGTTCTCCGGCGCGGCCCGCACGTCCTTCCTCGGCGACCTGAGCATCTCCGGCCCGGCCACCAAGGTGATGGTCGGCGGCCGCATCGTCGACCTGCACGGCACCACCACCTGGAGCGGCAACACCGCCAACAACAACAACGCCATCCGCTTCTGGAACGGTGCCACCCTCAACAACCTCGGCACCTTCAACGACGCCAACGGCTTCGATTCCTTCATCGAACACAACGTCGGCGGCCCGCACAACTTCAACAACCTGGGCACCTACAACAAGCTGAACGACACCGTCACCACCGTCGACCTGGGGGTCGTCTTCAACAACAGCGGCACCGTCGACGTGCAGGCCGGCCGGCTGCAGGTGATGTCGGGCATGACCAACGAGGGCACGGTGCGGGTCGCCGCCGGCGCCGTCTTCCACGGCAATGCCGCGGCCTTCGTCAATGCCGGCGTTTTCACCGGCGACGGCACGGTGTCGACCCACGCCAATGGCGATGTGGCCAACCGCGGCGTCATCCGGCCCGGCGACGGCATCGGCCGGCTCACGATCGACGGCGACCTGACGCAGCAGGCTGCGGGCAGGCTGGACATCGACCTTGCCAGCCTGGCCAGCTTCGACCAGCTGGCGGTCACCGACGACGTGACGCTGAGCGGCACGCTGCGGCTGGTCAACGCCGGCTACCAGCCGGTGATCGGCGACAGCTTCGTGGTGCTGACCTTCGACCAGCGGCTGGGCAACAGCACCTTCGCCGCCCTGGACAAGCAGGGCTACGGGGCCGACGTGATGTTCCAGGCGATCTACAACGCGCACGACGTGACGGTGGTCGTCACCTCGGTGCCCGAACCGTCGGGCTGGGCGCTGCTGCTGACCGGCGCGCTCGGTCTGGCGGCCGGCCTGCGGCGACGCGCCTGAGGCTCAGCGCGCGGGCCAGTGCCGCGGCACGTCCGCCGCTGCGGCACGCGGCCGCAGCCAGGCCAGCGCCGCGGCGTTGAAGCCGTCGGCGTCCTCGATGTTGCTCAGGTGCCCGGCGCCGGGCAGCACGCTGACCGGCGCATCGCGCAGCTTGGCCGCCATCTCGTGGTGCATGGCCACCGGCGTCAGCCGGTCCTCGCCGCCGACGACAAAATGCGCCGGCGCGCGGATCTGTGCGATGTCGCCCAGGGTCACCTGCGCCACCGTGGCCTGCAGCGACTTGATGTAGCTGAGCT
>JBGAII010000213.1:0-6216 GCA_044225625.1 Rubrivivax sp. | reverse complement strand
ACTTCGCGCAGCGAAGTTAAGGGCCGAAGGCCCGGCCGAAGCCACAAGCGCGCGACGAGCGCCACGGTCGAATGAGACCCGTTGGCGGCGCATGGTGCGCTCTCTTTGCGGCCGCGCCGACATTTGGCAACATCGGGCGGCGCGGCGGCTTCGACAAGCGGCGCGTGCTGCTCGAGTCCGAACCCGGTGAACCAGCCATGCGCCTGTTCCTCAGCCATGCGTCGGAAGACAAACCCTTCGTCGAGTCGCTGCGCGATGGCCTGCCGGGCCACGTCAGGGCCTGGCTCGACGTCGACCAGCTCTATGCCGGCCACAGCCTCAGCGAGGAACTGCGCCGCGCGATCCTCGACGAGAACGACTACGTCGTGGTCTTCGTCGGCCCGCATTCGCTGCAGTCGGACTGGGTGGCACAGGAGCTGAGCTGGGCGCTCGAGGTCGAGGCCGACATCGGCCGCCCCTTCGTCGTGCCGCTGTTCCTGCAGGGCACGCCCGAGCAGCCGCCGGCCGGCAGCGCGTTCGCGCCGCTGTGGCAGCGCATCTACCTGCCGTGCCCGGCCGACGCGGCTGCGGCCGCGTCGGCATTGGCGTCCCAGCTGTTCGCGCTGGCCAGCGAATGGATCGAGAAGGCCGAAGGCAGCAGCCGCAAGCGCTTCATCGACCGCCTGCGCCGCGACCTGACGCGCTTCAAGGACGATGCCTACCTGATGCTCGCGTCGATGGGCGTGCCGATCGAGGTGCTGGCCACGCGCGAGGAGGCGCATGCCCAGTTTGCCCAGGCGACGGGGACCTACGCGCAGTTCGCCGAGGCCTTCATCCAGCGCAAGGACGGGCTGCGCGAGCAGATTCACGGCATGTTCGGCGGCTACCTCGCGGCCGAAGCCGAAAAGCTGCTGGCCTTCATCGACGAGAAGGTCTTCCGCGGGCGCCTCTACGATCTGAATGCGGTCGTCGACTGCATCAACACCTTCGCCACCCAGCTGCCGGACGATCGGGCCGTGCTGGCCGCGGCCGACGCCGACAAGGCAGGCCGGCTGCTGGCGGCCCGCAAGGTGCTGGACCAGATGAGCAAGCGCTCGCTGGACCTGCTCGCCAAGCTGGAACTCGAGTCGCGCTGACGCCGTGAAGACGCGAGCGCTGCTGTCGGCCCGGCTCGCTGCAATCGCGGCGCTGTGTGCAGTGGCCGTGCCGGCCGCTGCGGCGGAGGTCGTGCTGCACCGCGTGGCCACCGGAGACATCGGCGTGCTGCTGATCGTCGACGCGGTGCTCGACGGCCGGCCGACGCGCTGGCTGATCGACAGCGGTGCGACGCACAACCTGGTCGCGCCGCGCGTGCCCGCGTCCCAGGCCGAACCCGCCGAGACGATGCCGATGCACAGTTCGGCGGGCAGCCTGCCGGCCACCCGCGTCGTGCTCGGCGACCTTCAGCTGGGCGGTGCGGGGCGTCGCGGCATGAATGCCTGGCGAGTGGACCTGGCGCCTGTGCTGGGTCCGCTGGCCGCCGAGGTGGACGGCGTGCTGGGGTTGCCGGCGCTCGATGGACATCGCGTCGTCATCGACCTCATCGCCGGGCGCGTGGACCTCGATGCCGGCGAGCCGCCCGACGGCGGACGCGCCACGGCGGTGGCTGTCGAACGTGTCCGTGGCCTGCCGGTGCTGACCCTCGACATCCAGGGCCAGCCGCTGAAGCTGCTGCTGGACACCGGCGCTGCCGGCGGCGTGGTGAGGCTGCAGCGTGGCTTCTTTGCGCGGCCGGCGCTGTGGCGCGTGCCGCAGCTGGACCTGGCCGGTGTGGCTCGCCTGCAGGTGCCGCTCGCCGACCTGCCCGGCGGCGCGCTCAGCCGCGCATTGCCCGCCGAGGCCGCCGGTTCGCTCGGCATGGCGGTGCTCGACGGCTGCCGCTTCGCTATCGATCTGAAGCGCAACCTGTTCTCGATCGAGCGCTGCACGGCCGAAGCGCTGCCCGGCGGCTTCGGCATGCTGTGGGAAAGGTCCGAGGGCGCCCTGGTGCTGTCCCAGGTGTGGCCCTCGAGCCCGGCGGGCAAGGCCGGCCTGCGCGCGGGAGACCGCCTGCTGTCGATCGATGGCGCACCGGCGCCGAGCGATGCATCGGCGGGCTACCTCGCGCTCTCGGGCCGGCCGAGCGTCAGGCTCGACCTGATGCGCGGCGCCGAGCGTGTCAGCGCCACCCTGGAGCGCGCGTACTTCCTGCCGCCGCTGCCGTCGCGTTGATCAGCAGCCGAGCGCCTCGTTGCGGCGTTCGAGCGAAACGGTCGAGCTGCCCGCGCCGATCTTCACGCCCGACAGGCCGTACATGCTGCCCTGCGTCCAGGTCTCGGTGCCGGCAGCGCGGGTGATGACGATCGAGTCGATGGTCGGCGGCACACCGTTGCTCTGCCGCCAGGTCATGACGACGCTGCCGGTCTGGGTCGTGCCGTCGAACTCGCAGCCCGTCTGCGTGTTGACTCCGGCGTTGCCTGTGTTGTCGTCTCGGAACTTCAGCCGTTGCGCGGGACGATCGATGTTCGTCCAAACGCCCTGTTCGAATTGCGGAAGCAGCGTCAGCAGGTTTTGATAACGCGTCCCGCTGCCGCCGGTGGCCAGCACCAGCGTCATGTCGTCGACGAAGGTCCCGGACAGGCAGCTGGCGGCGGCATTCGACTGGCTGAGCGTGAAGTTCTGGCCATCGAATTTGGCGACCAGCGACAGATCGGTACCCGCCGCGCCGCAAGCCGCCGACTGGCTGTTCAGCGTGGCGGGATAGGTCGCGGTCGAGGTGGCGAACAGGTCGTTCTGGCCGCTGTTGAAGACCAGAAACTCGTTGTCGGCGCTCACCCAGTTCCCGCCGATCGCGGCGACGTAGGGAAGCAATGCCAGCAGGCCGCCGCCTCCACAAGCGGCGAGCAGAACTCCCAAAGAAAGCACCCAGCTCAGCGATCGGTTCTTCATCGAAGCCTCCGCGCCACGGATGCGCCCAACAAGGCGCTGTCGATCGATCCGGCAGCAGACCTTATGAGCCTGGGCAGCGCCGCGCAATCCCTAGGCGAAGACCTCGGCGAGAAGCCCGGGCTGGCAGGCGTTGGACGATGCGGGCGGTGGACGCGCGGCGCTGCGCCGCAGTGCGCGGCGGGCTACACCACCTGCCGGTCGCGCCCTTCCCAGAACGGCTTGCGCAGCTCGCGCTTCAGGATCTTGCCGGTCGGGTTGCGCGGCAGTTCCGCCACCACGTCCACCGTCTTCGGTACCTTGTAGCCGGCCAGCCGCTCGCGGCACCAGGCCACCAGTTCGTTCGGCTCGACGCTCGCGCCGGCGCGCAGCACCACCACGGCCTTCGGCGCCTCGCCCCAGCGCTCATCGGGCACGCCGATCACCGCCACGTCGGCCAGGGCCGGATGCTCGGCGAGCACGCGCTCGATCTCGGCCGGGTAGATGTTCTCGCCGCCGCTGATGATCATGTCCTTGATGCGGTCGGTCACGTACACATAGCCGTCGGCGTCGATGTGGCCGCCGTCGCCCGAGCGATACCAGCCGTCCGGCGTGATCGCCGCGGCGGTGGCCTCGGGCTTGCCCCAGTAGCCGCCCATGACCTGCTCGCTGCGCACCCAGATCTCGCCCGGCTGTCCCGTGGCCACCGGCTGGCCGGTGCCGGGGTCACGGATCTCGATTTCCACGCCGTGGATGGCCTTGCCGGCCGACACCAGGCGGTGGGCCACCGCCGGGTTCTCGTGGTCCTCGGGGCCGAGGATCGTGACCACGCCGCTCTGCTCGGTCATGCCGTAGACCTGCTGCATCGTGCCCCTGGGGAAGAGCTTCAGGCAGGCGCGCATCACCGGCAGCGGCATCGGCGACGCGCCGTAGGACAGCGCCTTCAGCGACGAATAGTCGTGCTGGTCGGCGCCGGGCACCTGCGTCATCGCGGCCATCAGCGCCGGCACGTAGAAGGTGTGGGTGATCTTCTCCTGCTCCAGCATCGCCAGCGCGGCCGCCGGGTCGGGCAAGCGCATCATGTGGATCGGCGCGCCGGCGCTCCAGGCCACCAGCGAATAGCTGGTGCCGCCGACGTGGAACAGCGGCATCGCCACCTGCACGCGCGAGCGGCCGTCCATCTCCTGCGTGACCGCCACGTTACGCGCATGGGCGAGCATGCCGTGGTGGGTGAGCATCGCCCCCTTGGGGAAGCCGGTGGTGCCCGAGGTGTAGAGCTGCACGAAGCAATCCGTGCGGCCGGCCGGATGCACGCGCGCATCGGGTGCATGCGCGGCCAGCCAGGGCTCGTATTCGTCGTTGGCGCCGCCGATGGCGATCACCTTCTCGACGCCGGGCAACTGGGCTTTCAGCTGCGCCACCGCGCCGGCGAACTCGGGGCCGACGAACAGCAGCCGCGCCGTGGCGTCGTTGATGACGTAGACGATCTCCGGTGGCGCCAGGCGGAAGTTGACCACCGCATTGGCCGTGCCGATCTGCGCGCAGGCCAGCGTCAGCTCCAGGCACGACGGGTGGTTCAGGTCGAGCACGGCGATGCGGTCGCCGGGCTGCAGGCCCGCGGCGCGCAGGCCGGCGGCGACGCGTTGCACCCGCTCGGCCAGTTGCGCCCAGCTGCGGCGCAGGTCGCCGAAGGTGATGGCGGTGGCGTCGGGCCGCTCGGCGGCCCAGCGGGCCAGCATGTCGCTGAAATCGGCATGGTCTGGAATCATGGTGTCTCCGTGTCGTTCGTTTCTGCGTGCCATCGGGCATGGGGCGGCCGCATCGTAGCCGGCCCGGCTCCGCGGTGGCAGAGGCCGGACCTCGATGGGCCGGCCCCGGTTACACGAACAGGCGGCGCAGGAAGGCCGGCGCCGTCAGCCGCTGCACCCACCACTGCACCGCGCGGCCGCCTTCGCCGGCGCGCCAGGCGATCGCGCTCTGGCTCGGCGGATGCGGTGTCTGCACCTTCAGCAGCTTCAGCTCGCCGCGCCGCACCAGCGGCCGCGCCACCGGCTGCGGCAGGAAGCCGCAGCCCAGCCCCAGGCGGATGGCCTCCAGCTTGCTGCTCTCGTCGGGCACCGAGATCTGCAGCCGGTGGTCGAGCAGCCCATAGGGCAGGTGCGGCAGCGCGCGCGTGGTGTCGCCCATCACCACCGAGCGGTGGCGCGCGATCTCGTCGTTGCCGATCACGTCCTGGCGCACGGCCAGCGGGTGCGTGGGCGCCACGGCCAGCACGAACTGCAGCACGGCGAAGGGCACGCTCTCGAAACCGCCGCCCGCGGGCGCGCCCTGCGCCGGCGCGCCCACCACCAGGTCGGCGCGGCCGGCCATCAGCGCATCCCACGAGCCGGCCGCCGCGTCGCGCCGCAGGTGCAGCGTGGTGTGCGGCGCGGCGGCGACGAAGTCGCGCATCAACGCGATCACCGGGCGCATCGGGATCACCTCGTCCACCGCGATGCTCAAGCGCGGTTCCCAGCCGGTGGCGATCTGCTGCACTTCCTCGTCGAAGGCGTCGGCGCGGGCCAGCAGCGCGCGCCCGCGCTCCAGCAGCGCTCGGCCCTTGGCGGTGAAGCGTACGCGCCGGCCGCTGCGGTCGAAGACCTGCAGGCCCAGCTGCTCCTCCAGCCCGCGCACCGCATGCGTGATCGTCGAGGTCACCACGCACAGCTCCTGCGCGGCCGCGGCGAAGCTGCCGTGGCGGTCGATGGTGTCGAGCAGCCGCAGGCTGTCGAGCCCGATGCGTTGATGTCGTCTGACCAGGATGTGTCTCCTCCGCGGCGCGGGTTGGTGCCACCGTTGCACGCCATGCAACGTGGCGGCGAAAAAGCTTCGCTTGCGACTTTGATCTGCGTCGATACGCTGCCGCGCCATGCATGCTATCCAAGACGGTTCGGCTTTCGACGTGGCGATCATCGGCTGCGGGCCGGTGGGCATCACGCTCGCCGGGCTGCTGGGCCGCGAGGGCCTGCGCGTGGCGGTGTTCGACCGCGCGCACGAGGTCTACGCCCAGCCGCGCGCGGTGGGCTTCGATCACGACGCGATGCGGCTGTTCCAGCGCATCGGCGCGGCCGAGGCGCTGGCGCCGCACGTCACCGACTTCCGCAACACCGTCTACCGCGGGGTCGACGGTCAGGTGATCCAGCGCGTTCGGCGCATCGAGCCGCCGTACCCCTACACCTGGGCGCCGAACTTCACCTGCGACCAGCCGGGCGTTGAAGCGGTGCTGCGCGATGCGGTGGCGGTGATGCCGACGGT
>JBGAII010000212.1:0-6261 GCA_044225625.1 Rubrivivax sp. | reverse complement strand
CTTCCTGATCGTCGGTGCCGGCGTTGCCGCGGCGTCGCTCGGCTACTTCCTGGCGCCGCACGCGCGCGTCACGCTGCTGGAGCGCGAGTCGCAGCCCGGCTACCACAGCACCGGCCGCTCGGCGGCGCTGTTCCTGGCCAGCTACGGCACCGACCAGGTCCGTGCGCTGACGCTCGCCAGCCGTGCTTTCCTCGACACGCCGCCGCCCGGCTTCGCCGATGTGCCGATCCTGTCGCCGCGCGGCGCGCTGTTCGCCGCCACGCCCGAGCAGGCCGGCCTGCTCGACGAACACTGTGCCTTGCTGGCGCGCATGTCGCCGCAGTCGCGCCGGCTGAACCGCGAGCAGACGCTGGCGCTGGTGCCGGTGCTGCGCCCCGAACGGCTGCTGGGCAGCGCGCTCGAACCCGACGCTGCGGACATCGATGTGCACGCGCTGCACCAGGGCTACCTGCGCGGCCTGCGCCGCCACGGCGGGCAACTGGTCTGCGATGCCGAGGTGACGCATGCCGAGCGCCACGGCGCCGGGTGGGTGGTGCAGGCCGGCGGGCGCGAGCACCGCGCCGCGGTGCTGGTCAACGCCGCCGGCGCCTGGTGCGATGTCATTGCGCGGATGGCCGGCGTCGCGCCCATCGGCCTGCAGCCGAAGCGCCGCTCGGCCTTCGTCTTCGCGCCGCCGCAGGGCGTGGACGTGTCGCGCTGGCCCAGCGTGGTCGGCGCCGACGAATCCTGGTACTTCAAGCCCGACGCCGGCTTGCTGCTCGGCTCGCCGGCCAATGCCGACCCGGTGGACCCGCAGGACGTGCAGCCCGAGGAGCTGGACATCGCGCTCGGCATTCACCGCATCGAAGAACACACCACGCTGCAGATCCGCCGCCCGCAGCGCACCTGGGCGGGGCTGCGCAGCTTCGTCGCCGACGGCGACCTGGTCGGCGGCTTCGACACGCAGGTGCCCGGCTTCTTCTGGGTGGCGGCGCAAGGCGGCTACGGCATCCAGACCTCGGCGGCGATGGGCCAGGCCTGCGCGGCGCTGCTGCGCGGTGAAGCGCTGCCGCCGCACCTGAGCGACTTCGGGCTCACGCCCGCGATGCTGTCGCCGGCGCGCTTGCGGCCGGCCTGACGAAAGGCACCCGATGCGCGTCTTCAGCGCCACGCTGGCCACCGAAACCAACACCTTCGCGCCGATGCCCACCGGGCTGTCCGGCTTCAAGGAACGCGGCTACTGGAAGGCCGGCCAGCACCCCGACCACATGAGCTTCTTCGCCGGCCCGCTGTGGGCCGCGCGGCTGCGCGGCAAGCCGGCGGGCTGGACGCTGATCGAAGGCATGGTCGCCGGCGCGCAGCCCAGCGGCACCACCACGCGCGCCGCCTACGAGGCGCTGCGCGACGAGCTGCTGGCCGACCTGCGCGCCGCGCTGCCGGTGGACATGGTGCTGCTGGGCCTGCACGGCGCGATGGTGGCCGACGGCTACGACGACTGCGAGGGCGACCTGCTGCAGCGCGTGCGCGCCATCGTCGGCCCGAAGTTGGTGGTCGGCGCCGAGCTGGACCCGCACAACCACCTGAGCGAAGCGATGGTGCAGAACGCCGACCTGCTGGTGGCCTTCAAGGAATATCCGCACACCGACATCCTGGAGCGCGCGCTGGAGCTGGTGGACCTGTGCCAGGCCAAGGCCGAAGGCCGCGTGCAGCCGCTGGCCGCAGTGGCCGACACCGGCGGCCTGGTGATCATGCACACCAGCCGCCAGCCGGCGCGCGGCTTCGTCGACCGCATCCAGGCGCTGGAGGGCCGGGACGGCATCCTGTCGATTTCCATCAGCCACGGCTTCCCCTGGGGCGACGTGGCCGACATGGGCACCAAGGTGCTGGTCTACAGCGACGCCCGCGTGGATGCCGACGGCACACGCGGCCTGTCCATCTCCATCAGCCACGGCTTCCCCTGGGGCGACGTGGCCGACATGGGCACCAAGGTGCTGGTCTACAGCGACGCCCGCGTCGATGCCGACGGCACACGCGGCGCCGCGCTGGCGCGGCAGCTGGCCGACGAGCTGACCGCGCTGCGCCACGCGCTGGACGTGCCGATGCCCGGCATCGACGAGGCGCTGGACCAGGCGCTGGCCTTCGAAGGCGGCCCGGTGGTGCTGGCCGACGGCGCCGACAACCCCGGCGGCGGCGCGCCCGGCGACTCCACCTTCATCCTGCAACGGCTGCTGGAGCGCGGCATCGGCAATGCCTGCGTCGGCCCGCTGTGGGACCCGGTGGCCGCGCGCATCGCCTTCGAGGCCGGCGCCGGCGCGACGCTGAACCTGCGCATCGGCGGCAAGATCGGCCCGCTGTCCGGCGCGCCGCTGGACCTGCGGGTCACCGTGCAGGCAGTGCAGCCCGAGCTGATGATGACCGGCCTGGCCGACACGCCCACCGCGATGGGCGACAGCGCCGTGGTGCGCTGCCAGGGCGTGGACATCCTGCTGTGCAGCCTGCGCAACCAGGCGATGGGCAGCGACGTGTTCACCAACATCGGCGTCGACCTGGGCGCGAAGAAGATCATCGTCGTCAAGTCGTCGCAGCACTTCTACGCCTCGTTCTCCAAGCTGGCGAAGAAGGTGATCTACGTCGCCGCGCCGGGCGCGGTGACGGTGGACCTGAAGACGCTGCCGTACCAGAAGATCCGGCGGCCGAAGTGGCCGATCGACTGACACCGGCGCAGCGCCGGGCGGCGGTGCCGCCCTGGCGCCCTGGCGCCCTGGTCTCCCTGCCTTGCCGGCCTAGCGCCCGAACAGCCCCTTCAGCACGTCCATCGGCTTGATCGACGGGTCGTCCTGGCCGCCCTGCGGCGCCGGCTGCCCCGGCTGACCCGGCTGCCCACCGCTGCGCTCGGCCGAGGGGCTGCCGCCCATCGCCGGCATGCCGGGCATCAGCGTGGCCACCGACTTCAGGCGCAGCTTGACCGCCCACACCGGCTCCCACGCTGCCTTGGGGTCGGCCGGCCGCGGCGGATAGGCCAGGTTCAACTCGTTGCCGTAGGCGATGATCCGCAGCATCGCGCCTTCGCCGCCGAACACGCCCTTCGGCACCGTGCACTGCGTGCGCGCCGGCGGCAGCAGCACCTTTTCGTTGAGCCAGCGGTCGACCGCGGCATTGGTCTGGTAGTCGACCAGCCCGAAGCCGGTGTCCGGCAGTTCGCTGGAGGTCCAGATCACCATCTCGTCCGCCTTGCCGGCACCCATGCCGGCCACGAAGTAGGCGCGTGCCGTGGGCAATGCGTTCCACTGCAGCGCCAGCGCACCGGCCTGGTCGGCCTGCTGCACCTGCAGCGCGGGCATCAGGTCCTGCGCGGCCGGCACCTGGAAGCGGAAGCCCGCCGGCACGCCCGCGCCGCTGAACGCATGCTCGCCGGCCAGCGAGGCGCCTGCGGGCACCATGCGCGCATCGGCCGGGTTGGGCCACACCGGCCGGCCGGCGGCGCTGTGCGCGCCGCGCTGCGTGGCCCGGCGGGCGACGAAGAAACTGGCCAGGTCGGCGGCCGACGCGCTGGCCATGTCCAGCACCTTGGGCTGCCCCGGCGCCACCGTCGCGCCGCAGCCCCAGTACAGCAGCAGCCTGCCCTTCGGCCGCTCGGTGGACTGCTCGACCACCTTGTCGTCGTCTTCCACCGGCGCGGACCGCGGCGCCTCGCGCGGCGCCTGCAGCTTCAGCCCCGGGTTCAGGAAACCGGGCGGCACCGCCTGCTGCGCCTCGGCCAGCGACGGGTTGTTGCGGGTGTAGAGCGTCACGTCGACCCAGCGGCCGGCCGAGCCGCTCTGGGTGTTGCCGAAGCGGTTGTCGGCATTGCCGCCGCTGCCGCCGAACATGCCGCCGAGCGCGGACATCGGGTTGCCGCCGCCACCGCCCGTGCCGCCACTCATGCCGCCCATCGGCATGCCGAGCCCGCTGAAGGTGGCGATGTCGATCCAGGCCTGGGCCTGCGGCGGCTTGACGGCCTGCGCGCCGGCCGCGCCGGCGGCGAAGGACAGCGCGGCCAGCAGGCCGAGCCGCGACGAGATGGTTGGTGTCATGCATGCCTCCCCGTTGTTGTGACCATGCGCGTTGCATTCTGCGCGCGGCGCGGGGGGTTGGCATCAGGGGTGGCGCATTCGAAGCTGCCGGGTCGCGCCGGCGCTGGCGGACCGGCCCCGATCCGAAGCAGGCAGATCGACCTGGGTGGCACACTGCGCAACATCTTGGGTCGCACCTGCTCCACCCCACTGAAGACGCTCTGGCGTCCGGCCTGGCTGCGCGAGCACCCGCAGGCTTGGGCACCCGGCACGCTGGACCGCGACGCGCTGCATGCCGCCAGCCGCGCGCTGGCCGCCAACGAGGGCTTCGAGCAGCGCGCCAGCCACTTCGCCCGCAACTGGCTGCGCGTGCAGGCCGAGCACCCGGGGCTGCGCAGCGTGTTCCGCAACACGCCGCGCTACCTGCTGCTGATCGCCAGCGCCGTCATGCACCACCGGCGCGACCCGGCCGACCCGCTCAGCGGCGTCACCCCCAGCCGGCTGGCGCAGTTCTTCGCGCACGCGGTGCGGGCGCACCTGCACGTCAGCGCGTCGCAGCTGAAGGCCGCGCTGGCGCATGCCCGGCTGCACGGCCTGCTGCAGCCCGCGGCAGGCCGCACGCAGGTGACGGACGCCCGATTTCGTCCGCTCGAGCCCACTGCGCTGCTCGACGGCATCCTGCGCCAGTGGATCGCCGGCTTCCTGCGCGCCTGCGAAGGCGACGAAGCCCTGCCGCTGCCGGCGCCGGTGGACGCGATGATCGCCACGCCGGGCCTGGTGGGCGAGATGTTCGGCTACCGCCTGGCAGCGCTCGAGCACGACCGCTTCATCCTCTGGGAGGACTTCGCGCAGCCGCTGGCCTGGGTGCTGCGCCACGACCACGGCTACCGCGTGTTCCTGCAGATGACCGAGGCGATGCAGGCGCTCCCCGACGGCACGGCGCTGGTGCCCATCACCGCCCAGGAGATCTCGCGGCGCGCCGCCGTGAGCCGTGGCACGGTGCGCAATCTGCTGGCCGACGCGCAGGCGCATGGCTGGTTCGTTGAGCCGGCGCCGGCCGGCGCCCGGCGGCTGGCGCCCAAGACGCTGCAGGTCACGCTGCAGTGGACCGCACTGGAACTCGTGTGGATGCACGGCCTGGCATGCGCGGCCTGGGCACGGATGCAGGCCGCGCCGGACACGGCGGCGCAACGCTAGCCGGCGGCTCTGGGGCCGCCGTCAACGGCCGTCAGCCTTGGCGGCCCGACCTGCCGCGCCGGCGCGCGGTGGCGGCGCGCGGTGGCGGCCAAGGCCATCAGACCCGCAGCCGCGCAGGCCAGCGAATTCGGCTCCGGCACCGCGGGCCGTAGCTCGTAGACGTAGGACACCGTCGCTTCGGCTTGGAAGCTGAGTTCGCCGGAGGACTGAACGAGGAACTGCAGATCGAAGGTGTCCGGACCCGAGCCGGTGTCGGTAAAGAGCGCCAGCGTCTGGGCGTCGTCGGCGACGTCACTGCCATCAATGTGGGCAGTTGCCACCAAAATGCAGTTGGTACCTGCGGGGCAGCGCGCGCTGAGTGCCCCGTTATCGCTAGCCGCCAGGGAAATCGTTCCGACGGAGAATGACACCAGATCCAGATAGACGGTATTGCCGAAAGTGCAGGGGACCGTTCCCGTGCATGAGTACCGGACGGTTCGGCTCACGCTAGCGTCGAAGCTGATGCTGACCGACTGCAGCACGCCCAGCGAGCCGTCAAATTCGTCCAGTGTCACGAACCCGGGGCTGCTGATGCCGCGCGTCTGGGTCACCAGCTCGGCCTGGGCCAGCGGGGCCCACGCCAGCAAGGCGGGCAGCAGCAGCCTGGCGGCCAGGGCGGTCAGGGTCTTCGTGGTGGCGTTCTTCGACATGGTGGTGGGCTTCCTCGCGTTGGTGTTTTCGGCACCCCGGGCGCTGCAGTGGCGTCGACCGGGTGCGAGCGAATGTAGGGCGGGGCCTGGCCCCTGGCCCGCGGTCGGGGTGGCAAATAACAACCGTACCCCCATACGTGGGGGCGACGGCCAGGGCGCGGTTTGCCGAAGCGCCGACGCAGCCCTACGCCGGGCGCCTGCTGACCGGCGCCGGCGGCACGCTGTTCAACCTGGTGCTGACCAAGATGGTGAGCGAGTGGTTCTTCGGCAAGGAGATCATCACTGCGCTGTCGATCATGCTCGGCGCCTGGCCCATCGGCATCGCGATGGGGCTGCTGACCCAG
>JBGAII010000211.1:0-6257 GCA_044225625.1 Rubrivivax sp. | reverse complement strand
GCGTTCGCCCAGCGCCGTGCGCGTGAGCAGGTAGACGTAGGGGTACAGGCCCAGCACGAACAGCACCACGGCGCCGGGCAGGCTGCGGATGTCGGGCCACAGCGCGCCGGTGGCGCCGGTGGCGTCGCGCAGCGCCATCTGCAGCGGGCTCGCGTACTGCAGCGCGTCGGTCCACGCGTAGGCCAGCACGTAGGCCGGCATCGCCAGCGGCAGCAGCATCGCCCACTCGAAGAAGCGGCGGCCGCGGAAAGTCGAACAGCGTCACCGCCGCGGCGCAGGCACTGCCCAGCAGCACCACGCACCAACCCCAGCCCGACGCCGGCGGCCAACCGTGGTCTGCAGCACGTAGCCCGGCAGGACCGTCGCGGCTGGTGCGACAGCGATGTGTCCAGCGCCTGCGCGTCCAGCGTGAACCACGCCCCCAGCACGCCCAGTACCGGCAGCGCCAGCAGCAGGCACAGCGCGCTCAGCAGCGCGCGCATCCGCAGCGGCACAGGGCCATTGAATTGCGAACCATGCTCATTTCCATTGGCAAACATCATCGGCACATGGTTCTCAGCCTCGAATCCGTCGGCGTACGCTACGCCGGTGCCCGCGCGAGCTGGCCGCCGTCGACGGCGTCACGCTCGGGCTCGGTGCCGGGCAGATCGGCGTGCTGATCGGGCCATCGGGCTGCGGCAAGACCACGCTGCTGCGCGCGGTGGCCGGGCTGGAGCCGCTGCACGCCGGGCGGGTGCGTATGGCCGGACAGCTGCTCAGCGACGCCGACAGCGGCACTCAGGTGCCGCCGGAGAAGCGGCGCATCGGCATGGTGTTCCAGGACTACGCGCTGTTTCCGCACCTCAGCGTGGCCGACAACGTGGCCTTCGGCGTGCAGGACCTGCCGCGCACCGAGCGTGCGGCGCGCGTGGCGCGCATGCTCGACTTGGTGGGCCTGGCGCATGCCGCCCGCCGCCTGCCGCACCAGCTGTCCGGCGGGCAGCAGCAGCGCATCGCGCTGGCCCGCGCGCTGGCACCGCAACCTCGCCTGCTGCTGCTGGACGAGCCCTTCTCCAATCTGGATGTGGACCTGCGCGAGCGCCTGGCGCAGGAAGTGCGCGGCATCCTGAAGGACACCGGCACCACCGCGCTGTTCGTCACCCACGACCAGTTCGAGGCCTTCGCGCTGGGCGACCTGATCGATGTGATGCGTGGCGGCCGGCTCGAACAGTGGGATGACGCCTATGCGCTACCTCACCGGCCGGCGGCCTTCGTGGCGCAGTTCATCGGCCACGGCGTGTTCACGCCGGCCCGCATCGACCGCGCGGCCGCCGCCGACGCGGGCGGCTGCGTGCAGACCGCGCTGGGCGCACTGGAAGACCTGCAGGAATGCCCGCTGCCGGAGGCCTACCCGGGCGGCGAATGCGATGTGCTGCTGCGCGCCGACGACATCGTGCACGACGATCTGAGCCCGGTGAAGGCACGGATCGAGCGCAAGGCCTTCCGCGGCTCCGAGTTCCTGTACACGCTGCGTCTGGCCAGCGGCGAGCAGGTGATGGCCCATGTGCCCTCGCACCACGACCACCAGATCGGCGAATGGATCGGCATCCGCGCCGAGGTGGACCATGTGGTGACTTTCGCCCGGGAGCCGCAGTAACTGCGCGAAACGTGCAACTTTCACCCTCGCCTCATACTCCCAGACGGGTCGGGTTCTATACTGGCATGGAAGTTGTATGAGCAAGCTGGGAGCACGCATGAACGCCAAGATGAGGGTGGCCGGGTTTGTTGCGCTGGGTGCGCTGGCCGGCGCCCTGGGCACGATCCAGCTGCAGGCCTTTGCCCGCAATGCGGCCGCCCCGCTGCCGCTGGAAGAGCTGCAGCAGCTGGCCGCGGTGTTCGGCATGGTCAAAAGCGACTACGTCGAGCCGGTCGACGAGAAGAAGCTGATCGGCGACGCCATCAGCGGCATGGTTTCGGGGCTGGACCCGCACTCGCAGTACTTCGACAAGAAGACGCTGAAGGAATTCCGCGAGCAGACGGGCGGCAAGTTCGTCGGCGTCGGCATCGAGATCGGCATGGAAGACGGCCTGGTCAAGGTGCAGTCGCCGATCGAAGGCTCGCCGGCCTTCCGCGCCGGCCTCAAGAGCGGCGACCTGATCACCCGCATCGACGAGACGCCGGTCAAGGGCCTGACCATGGACCAGGCCGTCAAGCGCATGCGCGGCGAGCCCAACACCAAGGTCACGCTGACGGTGTTCCGCAAGAGCGAGAACCGCAGCTTCCCGGTGGTGATCACGCGCGAGGAGATCCGCATCCAGAGCGTGCGCGCCAAGATGCTGGAGCCCGGCTACGCCTGGCTGCGCGTCAGCCAGTTCCAGGACCGCACGGTCGACGATTTCGTGCGCAAGCTCGAAGAGCTGTACAAGCAGGATCCGAACCTCAAGGGCCTGGTGCTCGACCTGCGCAACGACCCGGGCGGCCTGCTCGACGCGGCGGTGGCCATCTCGGCGGCGTTCCTGCCGGAAAACGTGGTGGTGGTCAGCACCAACGGGCAGATCCCCGAGTCGAAGGCCACCTTCAAGGCGTCGCCGGAGTATTACGCCCGCCGCGGCGGCAGCGACCCGCTGAAGCGCCTGCCCGCGGCGGTGAAGACCGTGCCGCTGGTGGTGCTGGTCAACGAAGGCTCGGCCTCGGCCAGCGAGATCGTTGCCGGTGCGCTGCAGGACCACAAGCGCGCCACCATCATGGGCGCGCAGACCTTCGGCAAGGGCTCGGTGCAGACGGTGCGCCCGCTGTCGGCCGACACGGCGCTGAAGATCACCACCGCGCGCTACTACACGCCCTCGGGCAAGGCGATCCAGGCCAAGGGTGTGGTGCCCGACGTCTGGCTCGACGAGACCGCCGACGGCAACGTCTTCGCCGCGCTGCGCATGCGCGAGGCCGACCTGCAGAAACACCTGGCCGGCAGCGACGAGAAGAGCGAGGAAGCTCGCGCCAAGGCACGCGAGGAAGCGCGCATGAAGCTCGAGGAACAGCTGGCCAAGCAGAAGGAGCCGCCGAAGCCGCTGCCGGAATTCGGCACGACCGACGACTTCCAGCTGCAGCAGGCGCTGAACCAGCTCGCCAAGCGGCCGGTGATCGTCAGCAAGACCGCCACCGAGCGCAAGGCCGAGGCCGACGTGAACTGACGATTGGCCGTTGCCAGCGCCACAGGCCCGCCGCGCGCGGGCCTTGTCGTTGATCCGGCCGCTATGCTGCGCCCCATGGACGACCGCCAGTTGCTGCGCTATTCGCGGCACATCCTGCTCGACGCGCTGGGCATCGAGGGGCAGCAGCGGCTGCTGCAGGCGCATGCGTTGGTCATCGGCGCCGGCGGCCTGGGTTCGCCGGTGGCGCTGTACCTGGGCACGGCCGGCGTGGGCCGCATCACCGTGGTCGACCACGACCGCGTCGACGTCACGAACCTGCAGCGCCAGATCGCCCACAACCTGGCGCGCGTGGGCCAGCCCAAGGCCGAGTCGGCACGCCAGAGCGTGCGCGCCATCAACCCCGACGTGCAGTTCACGGCGCTGCAGCAGCGCGCTGATGCCGTGCTGCTGGACACGCTGGTGCCGCAGGCCGACGTGGTGCTGGACTGCAGCGACAACTACGCGACCCGCCAGGCGGTCAACGCCGCCTGCGTGCGCCACGGCCGGCCGCTGGTGTCGGGCGCGGCGGTGGGCTTCGACGGCCAGGTCTCGGTGTACGACACGCGGCTGCCGCACACGCCCTGCTACGCCTGCCTGTTCCCGCCCGCGGCCGCCGTGGCCGATGCGCAGTGCGCGACGATGGGCGTGTTCGCGCCGCTGGTCGGCATCATCGGCACGGTGCAGGCAGCCGAAGCGCTGAAGCTGCTGGCCGGCATCGAAGGCGGGCGCAGCCTGGCAGGCCGCTTGCAGATGCTGGATGCGCTGCAGATGGAATGGACCGAAATCACGGTGCAGCGTGCGCCCGATTGCCCGGTCTGCGCCGCCCTGCGCGACGATTGACACGCTAAGCTGCCGCCCCTGAACCCAATGCACCCCATGGACATCAAGCGCAAAGACCTCACCGCCCGCAACTTTCCCACCGCCGAGCAGGACGCCCAGGCGGTGCCGCCGGCGTCGCGCTACAGCGGCCCGGAAAGCGCCTACCGGCTGGCCTTCACCGACACCGACTTCCTGCTGCACGAAGACCTGCGCCCGGTGCGCATGCAGCTCGAACTGCTGAAGCCCGAGATGGTGCAGAAGCGCCTGGGCATCGAGTCGACGATCGTGCTGTTCGGCAGCGCCCGCATCCCGGCGCCGGAATTGGCGACGCAGCGGCTGGAAGAGGCGCGCGCCGATGGCGACGCCGCCGCCGTCAAGCGCGCCGAGATGCAGCTGCGCATGAGCCGCTACTACGACGAGGCGCGCACCTTCGCCGCGCTGGTGACGCAGCGCTCGCGCCAGCTGGACACGCCGATCTACGTCGTCACCGGTGGCGGCCCCGGCATCATGGAAGCGGGCAACCGCGGCGCCTTCGAAGCCGGCGGCAAGAGCATCGGGCTGAACATCGTGCTGCCGCACGAGCAGGCTCCGAACGACTACATCACGCCCGAGCTGTGCTTCCAGTTCCACTACTTCGGTCTGCGCAAGATGCACTTCCTGATGCGCAGCATCGCGCTGGTGTGCTTCCCGGGCGGATTCGGCACGCTGGACGAACTGTTCGAGACGATGACGCTGATCCAGACCGGCAAGTGCCGCAAGCGGCCGATCCTGCTGTTCGGCCGCGAATTCTGGTCGCGCCTGATCGACTTCGAGCTGCTGGTGGAGACCGGCATGATCGCCCCGGGCGACCTGAATCTGTTCCACTACGTCGAAAGCGCCGAAGAAGCCTGGTCGCTGCTGGAAAGCGAATACGGTTTCGGTGCACCGGCGACAGAGACCGGCGACCTGGCGGTCGACATCTGACGCAAGACCGCCGCCGATGCCCGCGACCCGCCACCTGAGCCTGATCGGCGCGCCCACCGACATCGGCGCCGGTGCACGCGGCGCGGTGATGGGGCCGGAGGCGCTGCGCGTCGCCGGTCTGGCCGAGGCGCTGGCCCAGCACGGCTCGGAAGTCATCGACCGCGGCAACCTCGTCGGCCCGGCCAACCCCTGGTTGCCGCCGGCGCACGGCTACCGCCACCTGGACGAAGTGGTCGCCTGGAACCAGAGCGTGCACGACGCGGTGCTGGCCGAACTGCGCATCGGCCGGCTGCCGCTGCTGATGGGCGGCGACCATTCGCTGGCGGTGGGCTCGATCGGCGCCGTGGCCCGCCACTGCCGCGAAGCCGGCCGCAAGCTGCGCGTGCTGTGGCTGGATGCGCATGCCGACTTCAACACCAGCACGCTGACGCCCAGCGGCAACCTGCACGGCATGCCGGTCGCCTGCCTGTGCGGCCATGGGCCGCAGGCACTGCTGGAGATCGGCGGCCAGGTGCCGGCGCTGAGTCCGAAGTGGATCCGCCAGATCGGCATCCGCAGCGTCGACGCCGGCGAGAAGCGGCTGGTGCAGCAGGTAGGGCTGGAAGTCTTCGACATGCGCTACATCGACGAGATGGGCATGCGTCACACGATGGAGCTGGCGCTGGCCACGCTGGACGCGAACACGCACCTGCACGTCAGCTTCGACGTCGACTTCCTCGACCCGCCGATCGCGCCGGGCGTCGGCACCACCGTCCCGGGCGGCCCCACCTACCGCGAGGCCCAGCTGTGCATGGAGATGATCGCCGACACCGGCCGCCTGGCCAGCCTGGACGTGATGGAGCTGAACCCGGCGCTGGACGTGCGCAACCAGACCGCCAGCGTGGCGGTGGACCTGATCGAAAGCCTGTTCGGCAAGAGCACGCTGATGCGGGCCTGAAGCCATGCGCCGCCGAGCCCTGATCCTCTGCGCCGCGCTGCTCGCCGGCTGCGTCGCCGTGCCCGACGGCATCCAGCCGGTGAGCGGATTCCAGGCCGAGCGCTACCTCGGCACGTGGTACGAGATCGCCCGGTTGGACCACGGCTTCGAGCGCGGCATGTCGCGCGTGACGGCCGAGTACCGCCGGCGCGACGACGGCGGCATCGACGTCGTCAACCGCGGCTACCTGGCCGACACCCAGACCTGGAAGCAAGCCGACGGCAAGGCCTACTTCGTGCAATCGCCGGACATCGGCTACCTGAAGGTGTCCTTCTTCGGCCCCTTCTACGGCAGTTACGTCGTGTTCGAACTCGACCGCCAGGACTACCGCT
>JBGAII010000210.1:0-6698 GCA_044225625.1 Rubrivivax sp. | reverse complement strand
AGCGGCCGGATCGCCTCCAGCTGCTCGCGACCCAGCCGTGCCGCCAGCGGCGACAGCTGCGCGCCCTGCGTGGCCAGGCGGAACATCGGCAGCCGCCCGGCATAGCGCGCGACGTAGCTGCGCACCAGCGCCTCCAGCGCCTCGGCCGCGCCGGCCGCCGCCTCGGTGGCGGCCTGCACCGCGTCGGCCGCGGCGGTCCACTCCTGCAGCGCCAGCTCGGTCAGCAGCGCCTCCTTCGACGCGTAGTGGTAGTACAGCCCCTGCTTCGTCAGGCCCAGTTCCGCGGCGATCGCTTCCAGCGTCAGCGCGTCCAGCCCGTCGCGCAGCAGCACCGTCTCGGCGCCCTGCAGGATCGACTGGCGCGTCGTGGCACGCAGGCGCTCGCGCAGCTGCTCCCGGGCCGGCGCCACCGTGCGCGGCGCGGCCGGCTTCACGCGCGCAGGCCGGCCCACAGCGTCACCAGCGCCATGACGATCATCACAAGCGAACCCAGCGTCCACAGCGTGGCCCGCCATTCATGCGGGCGCGCGCCCAGGTAGGCCGCGAAGTGCAGCAGCCGCGTGGCGACATAGCCGTAGAACAGCGTCTGCGCCAGCAGCGGCGCGGGCTGCGTCAACACGTACAGCCAGCCGATGGCCAGGAAAGGCAGCAGGTTCTCCTGGTCGTTCTGGTGGATGCGGCGGATGCGCTCCACGTAGTCCACCGGGTCGAGCTGCCCGGGCCGCGGGCGCGGATTGGCCGGCCCGGGATTGGCGTCCTCCGGGTTGCGCATGCCACCGTTGATGCGCAGCATGCGGTAGACGGTCAGCCAGGACATCGCCGCCATCTTCAACACCAGCAGCGACGCGCAGACCATGTAGGTCGCGAACACGGGGTTCGACAGGCTCAACGCATCCATGGTGTCCTTCCACGAGAGTTGACTTAACGAAAGTCTAACTTTACTCGCGGTAAAGTCAACACTTGCGACCTGCCCGGTACCGAGCGTCAATTCCGGCGCACCGGCGCCCGCTCCCCCGCCGCGCTTCAGCCCGCGCGCCGCGCGGCGGCGATCAGCTTCGCCGCCTGCAGCGCGATCATCGCCGTCGGCGTGTTGGTGTTGCCCGAGGTGATGTGCGGCATCACCGACGCGTCGGCCACGCGCAGCCCGGCCACGCCGCGCACGCGCAGTTGCGGGTCGACCACCGCCGCGTCGTCGCGGCCCATGCGGCAGGTGCCCACCGGGTGGAAGATCGAGGTGCCGACCACGCCCGCGCCCTGCAGCAACGCGGCCTCGTCCAGCCTCTCGGCGCCCGGTCGCACCTCGCGCGGCACATAGCGCTGCAGCGGCGCCTGCTCGACGATGCGGCGCGCCAGCCGCAGGCTGTCCACCGCCACGCGCCGGTCTTCTTCGGTGGACAGGTAGTTCAGGCGGATGCTCGGCGCCTGCTGCGCGTCAGGCGTGCCGATCATCACCGCACCGCGGCTGGTGGGCCGCAGGTTGCACACCGACATGGTGATCGCCGGATACGGGTCCAACTCGCCGCCAAAGCGCGCCAGCGACAGCGGCTGCACGTGGAACTGGACGTTGGAGCGCGCCTGCGCCGGATCGGAGCGCGCGAAGATGCCCAGCTGCGACGGCGCCATCGCCAGCGGGCCGGAGCGCCTGAGCGCGTACTCCAGCCCCATCAACCCCTTGCGGAAAGGGCTGCGCACCAGCGTGTTCAGCGTGCGCGCCCCTTCCACCGCGAACACCGCGCGCAGCTGCAGGTGGTCCTGCAGGTTCGCACCGACCGCCGGCCGGTCCTGCCGTACCGCGATGCCGAGCTGCTGCAGCCGCTGCGCAGGCCCGATGCCCGAACGCTGCAGGATCGCCGGCGAACCGATCGATCCGGCCGCCAGCACCGTTTCCAGCCGCGCCTGCACGAGCCGCTCCACGCCACCGACCCGCGCCCGCACGCCGACCACACGATGCCCTTCGAACTGCAGACGGTCCACCGTCCAGCCGGTCACCACCTGCAGGTTGGCGCGCTGGCGCACCGGCCGCAGGAAGGCCTCGGCCGCATTGACGCGCACACCGCGCCGCTGGTTGACGTCGAAGTAGCCGACGCCGTGGTTGTCGCCGGTGTTGAAGTCGCCCGACGCGGGAATGCCGGCAGCCACCGCCGCATCGCGCACAGCGTCCAGGATGTCCCACTGCAGCCGCTGCGGCTCGACGCGCCAGTCGCCGCCCGCGCCATGCAGCGCGCCGGCGCCGGCATGGTGGTCCTCCAGCTCGCGGAACAGCGGCAGCACCGCGTCCCAGCCCCAATGCGCGCCGGCGGCTTCGGCCCACTGCGCATAGTCCTGCGCCTGGCCGCGCATGACGATCATGCCGTTGATCGACGAGCAGCCGCCGAGCACGCGGCCGCGCGGATAGTTCAGCGTGCGGCCGTTCAGCCCCGGCTCGGCCTCGGTGCGAAAACGCCAGTCGGTGCGCGGGTTGTCGATGCAGTACAGGTAGCCGACCGGAATGCGGATCCAGATCCAGTCGTCGGCGCCGCCGGCCTCGATCAGCAGCACCGACACCGACGGGTCGGCCGACAGCCGGTTGGCCAGCACGCAGCCGGCCGTGCCGCCGCCGACGATCACGTAGTCGTAGGCCGCCGCAGGCTCGGCCTTCGCCTCAGCCATCCACCTGGCCCTGCGCAAAGAAATGCCGCCGCAGCGTCTGCGTCAGCTCGGCGAAGCGCGGCGTGCCCATCACGTCCAGCGGGCGCGGGCGCGGCAGGTCGATGTCATACACGGCGGCCACGCGGCCCGGCCGTTCGGACATCACCAGCACGCGGTCGGCCAGGAACACCGCTTCGGGAATGCTGTGGGTGATCAGCAGCACGGTCTTGCGCGTGCGCAGCCAGATGCGCTGCAACTCCAGGTTCATCTGCTCGCGCGTCATCGCGTCCAGCGCGCCGAAGGGTTCGTCCATCAGCAGGATCGACGGGTCGCTCAGCAGCGCGCGGCAGATGGCCACGCGCTGCTGCATGCCGCCCGACAGCTGCCAGGGCAGCTTGTCCTCGAAGCCGGCCAGCCCGGCCATCTGCAGCAGCTCGCGGGCGCGCGGCCGGTGCGCGCGCAGGTCCTCGCCGCGCAGCTGCATCGGCAGCAGCAGGTTGTTCAGTACCGTGCGCCAGGCCAGCAGCACGGGGGTCTGGAAGACGATGCCCACGTCGTCCAGCGGGCCGTCGACCTGGCGCCCGCCGATGTCGATGCGCCCGGCGGTGGCGGGCGTCAGCCCGGCTACGATCTTCAGCAGCGTGCTCTTGCCGCAGCCGCTGGGCCCGACGATGACGACGAACTCGCCGGGTTCGACGTGCAGGTCGATCGGCTTCAGCGATTCGACCGCGCCGCCGCGCGTCTGGTAGGTCTTGGCGACGCCGGCAATGTGGATGTGTCGGCTCATCGGCGTCGGTTCAGGGCAGCAGCTCGGCGGTGAAGTAGTCGTCGGCCTTGCCGCGGGTGCTGGCCTCCATGCCGCCGTACTGCACCAGCACGTTCAGCGATTCTTCGATCGTCACCGGCGCCGCGCGGAACGGCCGCTTGCCCTGCGTCTCCTTGGTGAAGTACAGCTGCTGCGACAGCTTCAGGCTCACCAGCTGCGCCTCGGGCTGGCCGGCCTGCGGCGCGGCCTTCATCATCGCGGCGATGGCGGCGTCGGGGTCCTTCATCGCCTCTTCCACCGAGCGCGTGGCCGCGCGCATGTAGCGCTTCAAGATTTCCGACTTGTTCTTGATGGTCTCGTTGCGCACCACCATGCCCAGGCTCACCAGCGTCAACCCCGAATCGGAAAAGCGCAGGATGTTCACCGGCTGATTCACCAGCGCCGGCATGCGCGCGCCCTGCTCGGTGACGAAGCCCAGCAGCGCATCGGCCTGGCGGCCGACCACCGCATTCATCTTGGTCTGCGCGTCGCCGGACACGGTCTTGAACTGGCTCTCCTTCAGGCCGACCTTGCTGAGGAACAGCGGGAAGATCGGCGTCAGCGCGTCACCGGGCGTGATGGCGATGGTCTTGCCGATCAGGTCCTGCGGCGTCTTGATGTTGCGGTCCACCGGGCTGATCACCGCCGCCGGCGTCTGCTGCAGCAGCACGCCGATGCTCTTGACCGGCGTGCCGCGGGCCACCGCGCGCATCATCACGCCGACGTCGGCATAACCCACGTCCACGCTGCCCGCCGCCGCGGCCTGGATGGTGGCGGCCGAACCGCGCCCTTCCTGGATCTGCAGGTCGATGCCTTCGGCCTCGAAGTAGCCGCGCTCCTTGCCCAGGAAGAAGGGCGCGTGTTCGCCGTAGACGAACCAGTTGAGCATCATCACGACCTTGTCCTTGGGCTGCGCCTGCGCCGTGCCGGCGCACAGCAGCACCAGGCCAAAGGCCAGCAACCAACGTTCGAGCGTCCTCATCGGTGTCTCCTTGTGGGGGTGGAAATCAGGCGGTGGCGGTGTAGCTGCTCCGCTGCGACGCGTGCCAGGGCACCATCAGCCGTTCGGCCAGGTCGATCACCGCGAACAGCAGCACGCCGATGGTCGACAGCACCACCAGCGCGGCAAACATCAGCGGCAGGTCGAAGTTGCCGTTGGCCACCTGCAGCAGGTAGCCGATGCCCGAGTTGGCACCGACGAATTCGCCGACCACCGCGCCGACCACGGCCAGCGTGATGGCCACCTTCATGCCCGAGAAGATGTGCGGCAGGCTGTGCGGCAGCAGCACGTACCAGAAGGTGCGCAGCCGCCCTGCCCGGCTGCTGCGCGCCAGGTCGATCATTTCCGGCTCCACCGACTTCAGCCCGGTGACGGTGGACACCACCACCGGAAACACCGCCAGCAGGAAGGCCGACACCACCTTGGGAAAGATGCCGAAGCCGAACCACACCACGAACAGCGGCGCCACCGCGATCTTGGGCACGCTCTGCGAAAACACCAGCAGCGGGTACAGGTAGCTCTCGATCGTCTTCGAATAGACGATCAGCACCGCCAGCAGCAGCCCCACCACCACGCTGAGCGCAAAGCCGCCCAGCGCCGCGGCGGTGGTGACCATGCTTTCGGACAGCAGCCGCGGCCACTGCGCGACCAGCTCCTTCAGCACCTTCAGCGGCTCGGGCACCAGATAGGTGGGCAGGCCGAAGACGCTGGTCGCCAGCTGCCAGGCGACGACGATGATCACCGCCAGCAACAGCGGCCGCAGCGCGGGGCCGAAGTTCTTCGCGCGGCGTAGGCAAAGTCGATGCAGAACAGCTGCAGCGGCTGCCGCCCCTGCAGCGGCAGCGCCGCGACCCAGGCTGCAGCGCCTGAAGGCGATCCGGTTCGCGCAGCAGCAGCACGTCGCTGCATTCCAGCCACAGCAGCCCGCCGTCCTGCGCGCTGCGCGCGCCGTGGATGCCGGCCTCCTGCGTGCGCACCGACGAGCCGGCACCGTCCAGCTGGTACAGCGCCAGCCGCGTCACGCCGTCGGGCAGCTCGCCGGCCGGCAGCGCGCCGGCGTCGAAGCGGGCCACGGCCAGCACCGGCGCCGCGCTCGGCGCGGCCGCGCCGTGGCTGGACAGCAGCGTGTAGACGTTGCGGTCGGGGTTGCGGAACCAGGTCAGCGCCTCGCGCGTCCACGGCGTGGGGTGGTTCAGCGCGTGCAGGTAGGCGTCGCTGACCAGCACCTGCTCGCCCAGCGTGTCGTAGCACATCAAGAAGCGCGTGGCATCGTCGGTGGCCAGGTAGCGCCGGCCGAGCAGGAAGCCGGGGATGCCCACCCGCTCGGGGATGTGCTCGGCGTTGTGCCACTGGCGGTAGGCCTGCTGGTGCTGCGGCTCGAAGTGGGCCAGGAACACCATCAGCCCCTTGGCCTGGGACAGGTCGGTCGTCGTCACGCTGAGGCTCTCGTTTCAGAACCGGCCGGCGCGCACTTCGTAGCGGGTGGGCTTGCCGATCTGCGGCATGTCGCGCTGCACCCAGTCGGCCACCCAGTCGATCAGCCGGGCCAGCGGCTCGCGCGGGTAGCCGAACAGCCGCTGCGCCTGCAGCGTGTTGTTGACCCAGGCGTCGGGCTGCTCCACGCCGTCGAAACGCGGCGTCTTGCCGAAGCGCTTGCCGAACTCGTGCGCCAGCAGGCGCACGCTGGCCAGTTCCGGCCCGCCGATGTTGAGCGGCGAGGTCGGCGTGGTGCAGTGCCTGAAGGTGCGCAGCATCTGCGCATTGCAGTCGCCCTGCCAGATGACGCTGGCGTGGCCGGTGGCGATGGGAATGGGCTGCTCCTGCATCACCCAGTTGGCGATGTCGATCAGCACGCCGTAGCGCATGTCGATGGAATAGTTCAGCCGCATCAGCCGGCCCGGCGTGCCCCACTGGCGCGAGCCGTAGGCAAAGGCGCGCTCGCGGCCGACGCAGGAATTGGCATAGTCGCCCAGCGGGCCGGGCTCGACGCTTTCGTCCCAGCCGTGCAGCACCACCGGCGCGAAGGGGTAGACGCACAGCGTGGAGAACACCACCAGCCGCGACTCACGGAACTCACGCGCCACGATCGCCGGCACGTAGGTGTTCATCGCCCAGGCGAACGACGGATCGTCGTTGGTGCCGAACTTCTTGCCGGCCATGTAGACGATGTTGCGCACCTTGGGCAGCCGGGCCACGGCTTCGGGGTCCAGCAGGTCGCAGCGGATGACCTCGATGCCCCAGGACTCCAGCTGCTCGGCCAGGCCT
>JBGAII010000209.1:0-6395 GCA_044225625.1 Rubrivivax sp. | reverse complement strand
GCCAACGTGCAGTCGATCGTGGTCGACGAGGAGCGCCACGCGATGGACGTGGTGGTCGACGAGGAGAACCTCGCCATCGCCATCGGCCGCGGCGGCCAGAACGTGCGCCTGGCCTCCGAGCTGACCGGCTGGCGCATCAACATCATGACGGCCGAGGAGTCGGCCTCGAAGCAGGCCGCCGAGAGCGACGTGATCCGCAAGCTCTTCGTCGAGAAGCTCGACGTCGACGAGGAGGTCGCCGACATCCTGATCGCCGAGGGCTTCACCAGCCTCGAGGAAGTGGCCTACGTGCCGATGCAGGAGATGCTCGAGATCGAGAGCTTCGACGAGGACACCGTCACCGAGCTGCGCACCCGTGCGAAGGACGCGCTGCTGACGATGGAGATCGCCCGCGAGGAGAAGGTCGACGAGGTATCGCAGGATCTGCGCGATCTGGAGGGCATCACGCCGGCGCTGATCGCCAGCCTGTCCGACGGCGGCGTCCATACGCGCGACGACCTGGCCGATCTGGCCGTCGACGAACTGACCGACATGACCGGTATCGGTGAAGAGCAGGCCAAGGCGTTGATCATGAAGGCGCGTGAACATTGGTTCACCGCCTGACCGCCTGCGAATACCGTACCGAAACCGAAGCGCATCAGAAGGAAAGCACACAATGGCCGTGACCACCGTCGCCCAGCTAGCCACGGAGCTGAAGCGCCCCGCGGCCGTTCTGCTCGAGCAGCTGGAATCGGCCGGGGTGCCCAAGAAGTCGGAAAGCGAGACGCTGACCGATGCCGACAAGACGCGGCTGCTGGACTACCTGCGCACCACCCACGGCACCGCGGGCGCGGAGCGCAAGAAGATCACGCTGGTGCGCAAGTCGACCAGCGAGATCAAGCAGGCCGATGCCAGCGGCAAGGCGCGCACCATCCAGGTCGAAGTTCGCAAGAAGCGCGTCTACGTCAAGCGCGACGACCTGCCGCCCGGCGTGGACGAAGCGGCTGCCGCCGCAGCGGCAGCCGAAGCCGAGCATGCCGAACTGGAACGCCGCGAAGCCGAGGCCCGTGCCGAGGCTGAAGCGCTGCGCAAGCAGGAAGAAGAGCTCGCCGAGCGCCGCCGCCAGCGCGAGGAGCAGGAGCGTGCCGAACGCGAGGCCGCCGAGGCGCGTGCCCGCGAAGAGAAGGCCGCTGCCGAAGCCGCTGCCGCTGCTGCCGCGGCCCAGGCCGCTGCCGCCCAGGCCGAAGCCAAGAGCAACGGCAGTGCGCCGCCCGAGGCTGCGGCACCTGCAGCCGCGCCCGCGGCGCCGGCCGAGCCGCCGAAGCCGATGCTGCGCGTGATCAAGGCGTCGACCATCGAAGCCGAGGACAAGCAGCGCCAGGCCGACCTGGACCGGCGGCGCCGCCAGGCCGAATCCGAGGCCGCGGCCATCCGCGCGATGATGAACCGTCCGTCGGGCGTGCTGGTCGCCAAGGCGCCGGAGCCTGCCAAACCGGCCGATGCCAACAAGGAAGGCATCACCGGCACGATCCACAAGCCGAAGCCTGCGCCGGGCGCGGCGGCAACGGCCGCGAAGCCGGGCGACAAGAAGGCGCTGAAGTCCGAGAAGCTG
The DNA here is from genome assembly GCA_044225625.1 of Rubrivivax sp. Lineage (GTDB taxonomy): Bacteria > Pseudomonadota > Gammaproteobacteria > Burkholderiales > Burkholderiaceae_C > Rubrivivax. Next base: position 4,804 of record JBGAII010000209.1, on the reverse strand, counting down.
TCCTCCAGCTGGGCCGACGATGCCGCCAAGAAGCGGGCGCTGAAGCCGCGCACCGACGGTGGCGCGGCCGGCCGGCCGGGCTGGCGTGCGCCGCGAGGTGCCCGTCGCGGCGACTCGCGCGACGGCGGCAGTTCCGGCGGCTTCAATGCGCCGGCGGAGTTCGTCGCGCAGGAGGTGCACGTGCCCGAGACCATCAGCGTCGCCGATCTGGCGCACAAGATGTCGGTCAAGGCCTCCGAGCTGATCAAGCAACTGATGAAGCTGGGGCAGATGGTCACCATCAACCAGCAGCTGGACCAGGAGACCGCGATGATCCTGGTCGAGGAAATGGGCCACAAGGCGCTGGCCGCGAAGCTGGACGACCCCGAGGCCTTCCTGGAAGAGGAGCACGAGGCCACCACCGGCGAAGAGCAGCCGCGTGCGCCGGTGGTCACGGTGATGGGTCACGTCGACCATGGCAAGACCTCGCTGCTCGACTACATCCGCCGCACGCGCGTCGCCTCGGGCGAGGCCGGCGGCATCACGCAGCACATCGGCGCCTACCACGTCGAGACGCCGCGCGGCATGATCACCTTCCTCGACACCCCGGGCCACGCGGCGTTCACCGCGATGCGGGCGCGCGGCGCCAAGTCCACCGACCTGGTGGTGCTGGTGGTGGCGGCCGACGACGGCGTCATGCCGCAGACCAAGGAAGCCATCTCCCACGCCAAGGCGGCCGGCGTGCCGATCGTCGTGGCGATGAACAAGATCGACAAGCCCGAGGCCAACCCCGAGCGCGTCAAGTCCGAGCTGGTGGCCGAGCAGGTGGTGCCCGAGGACTTCGGTGGCGATTCACCGTTCGTGCCGGTGTCGGCGAAGACCGGGCAGGGCATCGACGAACTGCTGGAACAGGTGCTGCTGCAGGCCGAGGTGCTGGAGCTGAAGGCGCCGGTCGACGCGATGGCCAAGGGCGTGGTCGTCGAAGCGCGCCTGGACAAGGGCCGCGGCCCGGTGGCCACGGTGCTGGTGCAGACCGGCACGCTGAAGAAGGGCGACGTGGTGCTGGCCGGCTCGGCCTATGGCCGCGTACGGGCCATGCTCGACGAGAACGGCAAGGCCACCGAATCGGCCGGGCCGTCGATTCCGGTGGAAATCCAGGGCCTGACCGAGGTGCCGCAGGCCGGCGACGACTTCATGGTGCTGGCGGACGAGCGCCGCGCGCGCGAGATCGCCACCTTCCGCCAGGGCAAGTACCGCGACGTCAAGCTGGCCACCAAGCAGGCCGCCAAGCTGGAGAACGTGTTCGACAGCATGGGCCAGGGCGAGGTGCAGGTGCTGCCGCTGATCGTCAAGGCCGACGTGCAGGGTTCGCAGGAAGCGCTGGCCCAGGCGCTGCTGAAGCTCAGCACCGACGAGGTCAAGATCCAGATCGTGCACTCGGCGGTGGGCGGCATCAGCGAAAGCGACGTCAACCTGGCCATCGCCTCCAAGGCGGTGATCGTCGGCTTCAACGTGCGTGCCGATGCCGGTGCGCGCAAGCTGGCCGAAGGCAATGGTGTGGACCTGCGCTACTACACGATCATCTACGACGCGGTCGACGACGTGAAGGCGGCGATGACCGGCATGCTGGCGCCGGAGCAGCGCGAGGAAGTCATCGGCACGGCCGAGATCCGCACCAAGTTCGTGGCCTCGAAGATCGGCACCGTGGCGGGCTGCATGATCACCGCCGGCGTCGTGCGCCGCGGTGCCCATGTGCGCATCCTGCGCGACAACATCATCGTCTACACCGGCGAGGTGGAGAGCGTGCGCCGCATCAAGGAAGACGTGCGCGAGGTCAAGGAAGGCTTCGAGTGCGGCGTCAAGATCAAAAACTACAACGACATCGCCGAGGGCGACACCCTGGAGTTCTTCGAGGTCAAGGAGGTGGCTCGCACGCTGTAACAGGCGAGCTGGCTGCCCGCTGCAAACCCCGCCCCGCACGGCGGGGTTTGTGCTTGAGAGGTCACCATGCGTCACAAGAAGGCCATCCCCAACCGCAGCTTCCGCGTTGCCGACCAGATCCAGCGCGACGTGGCGATGCTGGTCCGCGAACTGAAGGACCCGCGTGTCGGCATGGTCACGATCAATGCGGTCGAGGTCTCGCCCGACTACGCCCACGCCAAGATCTTCTTCTCGCTGCTCAGCGGCGACGCGGCGGAGTGCGAGCAGGCGCTGAACGAGGCCGCCGGCTTCCTGCGCAACGGCCTGTTCAAGAAGCTGCAGATCCACACCGTGCCGACGCTGCACTTCCATTTCGACCGCAGCACCGAGCGGGCTGCCGACCTGAGCGCCCTGATCGCCAGGGCCAACGCCACGCGCGCGAAAGAATGACTTCCCCCCGTAGCGTCTTGGCTGTTCCCCCTCAGGGCGGCGCCGCCGGCGGCCCGGCAAGGCCGGTGCCGCGGCGGCCGCTCGACAGGCCGCCGCGCCGCGCCGTGCATGGGGTGCTGCTGCTCGACAAGCCGCTGGGTTGGACGAGCAACGACGCGCTGCAGAAGGCCAAGCGGCTGTTCCGCGCCGAGAAGGCGGGCCATACCGGCACGCTCGATCCTCTCGCGACCGGGCTGCTGCCGCTGTGCTTTGGGGCGGCCACCAAGTTCTCGCAGGTCAGCCTCGATGCCGACAAGCGCTACCAGGCCACGCTGAAGCTGGGCCAGACCACACGCGGCGGCGATGCCGAAGGTGAAGTGCTGCAGCAGCGCGAGGTGCGGGTGGACCGTGCGGCGATCGACGCCGCGCTGGCCCGCTACACCGGCAGCATCGAGCAGCTGCCGCCGATGCACTCGGCGCTGAAGCACGAGGGCAGGGCACTGTACGACTATGCGCGCCAGGGCATCGACATCGAGCGCGCGCCGCGGCGCGTGACGATCCATCGCATCGAGCTGCTCGACTGGCGCGACGACCTGCTGCTGCTGGACGTGCAATGCAGCAAGGGCACCTACATCCGCACGCTGGCCGAAGACATCGGCGAAACGCTCGGCTGCGGCGCGCATCTGCGCGCGCTGCGCCGCACCGCCAGCGGCGCGCTGCGCGTCGAGGATGCGCTGACGTTGGACGCGCTGGTGGCGCTGGACGAGGCCGGGCGCGACGCGCGCCTGCAGCCTGCCGATGCGCTGCTGGCCGGCTGGCCGCGCGTGCAGTTGCCGGACGACGAGGCCGGCCGCTTCCTTACCGGGCTGCGCCGCCGTGTCGGCCTGGCCGATGCGGCCGCCGTCCGCGTCTACGGACCGCGCGATGCCTTCCTGGGCAGCGCCCACATCAAGGCCGGCGAACTGATCGCCGACCGTCTGCTTTCACCCGCCGAAGTGGCGGGCTGCACCCTACCGCCTGAAACGAGCCGACCATGAGCCGACCCATCCGCAACATCGCCATCATCGCCCACGTCGATCATGGCAAGACCACGCTGGTCGACCAGCTGCTGCGCCAGAGCGGCACCTTCCGCGAGAACGAGAAAGTGGCCGAGCGCGTGATGGACAGCAACGACCTCGAAAAGGAACGCGGCATCACGATCCTGGCCAAGAACTGCGCCGTCGAGTGGAAAGGCACGCACATCAACATCGTCGACACGCCCGGCCATGCCGACTTCGGCGGCGAGGTCGAGCGTGTGCTGTCGATGGTCGACAGCGTGCTGCTGCTGGTCGATGCGGTCGAAGGCCCGATGCCGCAGACCCGCTTCGTCACCAAGAAGGCGCTGGCGCTGGGGCTGAAGCCCATCGTCGTCGTCAACAAGGTCGATCGCCCCGGCGCGCGGCCCGACTACGTGATCAACGCCACCTTCGACCTGTTCGACAAGCTGCATGCCACCGAGGCGCAGCTCGATTTCCCGGTGATCTACGCCTCGGGCCTGAACGGCTGGGCCACGCTGAAGCAGGGCGAGGTCGGCCAGGACCTCGCGCCGCTGTTCGATGCGATGCTCGAGCACGTGCCGGCGCACGAGGGCAACCCGGCGGACCCGCTGCAGCTGCAGATCTGCTCGCTCGACTATTCCACCTACGTGGGGCGCATCGGCATCGGCCGCGTCAACCAGGGCACGCTGAAGCCCATGCAGGACGTGGCCGTGTACAGCGGGCCCGAGAGCACGCCCTTCAAGGCGCGTGTCAACCAGGTGCTCAAGTTCGAGGGCCTGGAGCGCAAGCAGGCCACCGAGGCCGGCCCCGGCGACATCGTGCTGATCAATGGCATCGAAGGCATCGGCATCGGCGTGACTTTGACCGACATCGACAAGCCGGTGCCGTTGCCCATGCTCAACGTCGACGAGCCGACGCTGACGATGAACTTCTGCGTCAACAACTCACCGCTGGCCGGGCGCGAAGGCAAATTCGTCACCAGCCGGCAGATCCGCGACCGGCTCGACCGTGAGCTGCAGAGCAATGTCGCGCTGCGCGTGCGCGACACCGACGAGGACGGCGTGTTCGAAGTCTCGGGCCGCGGCGAACTTCACCTGACGATCCTGCTGGAGAACATGCGGCGCGAGGGCTTCGAGCTGGCCGTCAGCAAGCCGCGCGTGGTCTTCAAGGAAGAAGACGGTCAGCGCCTGGAGCCAATGGAACTGGTCACCGCCGACGTCGAGGACCAGCACCAGGGCGCGGTGATGCAGGCGCTGGGTGAACGCAAGGCCGAACTGGTGAACATGGAGCCGGACGGCATGGGCCGCGTGCGTCTGGACTACCGCATCCCGGCGCGCGGGCTGATCGGCTTCCAGAACGAGTTCCTGAACCTGACGCGCGGCACCGGCCTGATCAGCAACATCTTCGACAGCTGGGAGCCCTACCGTGGCGAGATCGCC
>JBGAII010000208.1:0-6426 GCA_044225625.1 Rubrivivax sp. | reverse complement strand
GGTCGTGAAACTCGACCGCGACACGATGGTGCACGTGGTCGCGCACCGCGTCGGTGACGACGATCTCCCCCGGCGCCGCCACCTGGTGGATGCGCGAGGCGACGTTGACCGCGTCACCCACCAGCCGTGCCTCGTCGACGATCAGATCGCCGACATGGATGCCGATGCGCAGTCGCAGCGCGCGTGCCGTCGGCGAGGCGTCGGACGGACGCCGCTGCAGGTCGAGCGCCCAACTCACCGCATCGACCGCGCTCGGGAACTCCACGAACACCGCGTCGCCCGCCAGGTCGACCAGACGGCCGCCGTGCCGGCGGATTGCCGGCTCGACCACGTCGCTGCGCAGGCTCGTCCAGGCCTGCAGCGCCGCGAGTTCATTGGCCTCGACCAGGCGGGTCCAGCCAGCCACATCGGCAAAAGCCACCGCCGCCAGTCGTCTGGGGATGTTTGCCACGCCACCTCCCGTCGGGCGGCGGACTCTACGCCGATGCCGGTGCCAATCCATCCTGCGCATTGGGGATGGCCCATCGCTGCCGCGGCGCTGGCTCCATCGAGCGATGTGCGTTGGCCGCGCCATCCGCAGACTTGCGGTCATCGATCAGCGGCCAACGACGACCGCGACACGGAGACCGCCATGAATGCCACCGCCCGACGCTTCGCCGGCCTGCTGCCGGCAATGGCCCTGCTGCTGGGTGCCTGCGCCAGCCTGCCCGAACCGCAGCCGCATGACGCGGCGCCGGCCATTGCGCGGCTGCAGGACACGACGCTGGCCCGCATCGCCGCGGACTCGACGCCGCCGGCCAAGCGTTCGCTGACCGGCCTGCGGCTGCTGGCCAGCGGCGACCAGGCCTTCGACGCCCGGCTGGCATTGGCCCGGCATGCCGAACGCACGCTGGACGCGCAGTACTACCTGTTGGCCGACGATGCCGCCGGCCGCCGCTTCCTGCAGTCGCTGCACGAGGCGGCGCAGCGCGGCGTGCGCGTGCGCCTGCTGCTGGACGACCTGCACAGCGCGGACGTCGCCGCACCGCTGGCCGCGCTGGCGCGCCAGCAGCGCGTCGAGATCCGCCTGTTCAACCCGCTGCCGGTGCGCAGCGGCGGACCATTGACCCGGCTGCTGCTCAGCCCCAACGAGTTCGATCAACTGAACCGACGCATGCACAACAAGCTGTTCATCGCCGACGGCCACGTGGCGATCAGCGGCGGCCGCAACATCGGCGACGAGTACTTCATGCAAGCCAGCGCCGCCAACTTCGTCGACATGGACCTGCTGCTGACCGGCGCCGCGCTGGCGCCGCTGGCCGAGGTCTTCGAGCGCTACTGGGACAGCGCACAGTCCTATCCGCTGCAGCGCCTGCAGACCACGGCCCCGGTGCCGGCAACGGCGGCGGAACACCGGGTCCAGGCCGTGCCGCCGGGCCGGCCGCTGCCGCCGCCGGCCGCGCCGGACGTGCTCGGCCAGACGCCGGTCAGTGCCGAACTGGCGCAGGGCCATCTGGCCTTGCTGTTCGCGCCCGTGCAGGTGCTGGCCGATTCGCCGGACAAGGTCAGGCAGGCGCCCGCGCTGGACGGCAGCGCACTGGGCCAGGGCCTGCTGCGGCTGCGCGAGGCACAGTCGGAGGTGGTGATCGTGTCGCCCTACTTCATCCCCGGCGAGCGCGGCATGGCGATGCTGCGCGAGGCCATCGCTGCGCGGGTGCGCGTCAGCGTGCTGACCAACTCCATGGCCGCCACGGACGAACCGGTGGTCCACCATGCGTACGCGCGCTACCGCGAGGCGATGCTCGACATGGGCGTGACACTGCACGAGCTGAGCCCGCAGCTGGCACGCAAGGCCGCGGTGTTCGGTGACTTCCGCTCGTCGGACGGCCGCCTGCATGCGAAGGTGGCACTGGCCGATCGGCGCTGGGTGCTGATGGGCTCGATGAACATGGACGGCCGGTCGGCCTATGCCAACACCGAGCTCGGCCTGCTGATCGACAGTCCCGAGCTGGCCTGGCAGCTGCGCGGCCTGCTGCAGCGCGCGCACGCCAGCAGCAGCTACCGGCTGCGCCGCGCCGGCCACGGCATCGAATGGGTGGTGGGCGACGGCGGCGCCGAGCAGGTGCGCTCCAGCGAGCCCGGTGTCGACCTGGCACTGCGGCTCAAGACCTCGCTGCTGTCGCTGTTCGTCGACGAGCAGTTGCTGTAGCACCGCCGCCGGCCCGCCGATGGCTCGCGAATGGCTCTTTGGAGGGATGGTGCCGGCAGGCCCGGGCCCGCACACTGCCGGCCAGCACGAAGGAGACCGACGCATGCACGCCCCGACCCAGCCCGCCGCCCCGCCCGACCTGCAGCACCTGGTGCACAAGGCCCTGCGCGGCTGCCTGTTCGACACCCTGCTGCAGGTCGGACGCATCGACGTCAGCGACGCAAGGCAGTTGCAGGACGGCGCGCGCCGTGTCCGCCAGCTGCTGGACCTGGTCGGCGAATGGCCCGGCCCGCTGCACGATGCCCTGCAGCGCCTTGGCTGCGGCGCGCTCGAACAGCGTGCGACCGCCGCCCGCACGCTGTACCAGGCGCTGTCGGACTGGACGCTGCACAAGCTGCAGCAGATGGCCGCCGAAGAATCACAGCGCACCCTGCTCGCCCCGCAGGCCGCCATGCCGGTGGCGACGCGGCTCGCCGCGCTCGGCGACGACGAGTTGCGCGACGCGCTGCACTGGATGGGCCGCACGCTCGGACCGCAGGAACTGGCCTGGCTGCTGGCCCATCTGCAGCCGGCCGGCGGCGACCGCTTCGGCCTGGCGTTGCAGGCCCTGGGAACGGCGATGGACGGACCGGCCTGGGATGCGCTGGCCCGCGCGATGGACCTGCCGCAGGTGACGGTGCCGGTGCTGCGCCCGGCCCTGTCGCTGGCTGCCTAGCCGGACGCCTGGGACGACTGCCGCCAGCGTGCGGCGGCCTGCCCGCGGGTGTCGACGCCGAGCTTGTCGAGAATGTTGGCGACGTGCCGCTTGACGGTGTGCGGGCTGAGGTGGAAGGCACGCGCGATCAGCTTGTTGCTGTCGCCCGCCGCGATGCGCTGCAGCACCTCGCGTTCGCGCTCGCTCAAGCCCTGCAGCCCGTCCGCCGTCGGCGCCGAAGAACCGGACCCTGCGGCGGCCGTCGGCACAGGCGCGCCGAGCAGCGTCGGCAGCCGGCGCAGCAGCTCGCGCTGCGAGACGCTCAGGCGTCGGCCCCAATCCGCCGCGGCCAGGCGCTGCAGGACCGGCAGGCCGCAGAACAGCGCGCCGCCGACGTGGCCGCCGTCCAGCACCCGCTGCAGCCAGGGGATCAGCCAGTCCGCGGCGCCGGCGATATCGCCGCAGCGCAGCCGGATGTCGGCCAGCATCAGCCGCGCCTGCGCGCTGGCGTAGTAGCGGTAGCGCTCCTGGTCCGCGGCCATCGGCACGAGCAGCTCCTGCGCCGCGTCCAGGTCGCCGTCGAGCAGCGCAACGAAGGCGCGGCTCCATGCGCGGCACAGCCGGGCCGACTCCCACTCCCACGGGTGCGCAGCCTCGTGCAGCGCACGGTCGGTCTCGCGCAGCATGTCGGCGTCGCCCAGCACCCAGGCGGCCCGGCTGCGCGTGATCAGCACGTCGCTGAGGTGCACGATGCGGTGGCTGGGCGAAGACTCCTCCAGCACGTCGCGCTGCGACTGCTGGTAGTGCCGATGGCAGGCCTCGACTTCGCCACGCAGCGCGTGCAGCAGCACGTGGGTGAGCTGGTTGTCGGTCATCAGCAGGCGCGGGTTGCCGAGCCAGCGGCAGTCCTCGTCCGCCTGACGCAGCCAGTCGCTGGCCTCGTCGAGCCGCCCGCGGCCGATGGCCTGCGCCGCCCGCACGTGCCACATCGCCGCGCGCAGCTGCGACGGCGCCTGCGTGCCCACGCGCATCACGCCGTCGGCGAAGCGTTCGAGCTGCTCGTCCATGCCCGGCAGGCCGGTGAGCAGGCTGAGGTTGCCGCACTGCATCCACAGCAGCATGTCGGGAATGCGCTCCAGCGCGTCGAGCATGGCGGTGACCATCGCCACCACCTGCTCGCTGCGCTCGAAGGCAAAGGCGTCCCAGGCACTGATGTACAGGATGACGGCGCGCGCCGCGTCGTCGAGCGGCAGCTCGCGCAGCGCCGCCAGTGCCGTGCTGGCCTCCTGCTGGCGGCCGAGGTGATGCAGGCCGGCGCAGGTGTAGGCCCGCGCCACGGCCTCGTCGCGGGCGCGGCCGGCGCGGGCATAGCCGGCGGCGGCGCGCTGGCCGGCGTCGTGCACCTGTTCCCAGTCGTAGCGTCCGAAGGCGATCAGGTCGCGCAGCAGATGCAGGTCCGGTTGCTGCTCGAACTGCGCGTCGGGCAGCTGCGCCAGCATCTGCTCCAGCCCGCTGGCTCCGCCCAGGGCCAGCAACGCCGGGCCGCGCCGCACCAGCGCCTGGGCCGCCTCCTCCCAGGCCCCGGCGCGCGTCAGGAAGCCGACGCTGCGCATCAGGTCCGGCTCCTGCGCGGCGGCGCGCTTCAGCAGACCGGGTACGGCCTCGGGCTGCAGGCGCTGCAGCCGGTCCTCGAGGAAGTCGCGGAACAGGTCGTGCAGCCGAAGCGTCAGCGGCTCGGTGTCCAGCACGCTGACGAAGAGGCCGCGGCGCTCCACCTCCTCCAGCAGCCGCGCGGCATGGGCCTCGCCGGTGAGCTGCGCACAGCGCTCGGCGCTGAGTTCCGGCAGCACCGAGCAGTGCAGCAGGAACTGCTGCAGCGGCGGCGGCATGTGTTCCAGCACCTCGGCGGCCAGGTAGTCGAACAAGTGGCGCTGCGTCGGGTTGCCACGGCGCTCGGCCTGCGCCGCGCCGGCCGCCAGGCTCAGGCGCAGGCCGGCCGCCCAGCCGTGCGTGCGCTGCAGCAGCGCCCGCGTCTGCTCGGCGTCGGCCGGCAGGCCGCTCTGCGCGCGCAGCGCGTCGACTTCGGCCGGGCTGAAGCGCAGCTGGCGCTGACCGAATTCCGCCAGTTCGCCGGCGGCCCGCAGGCGCGCCAGCGGCAGCGGCGGCTCGACACGGCTGGCGAGCACCAGGCCCCAGCGTTCGGGCCAGCGTTCGAGCATGCGCTGCAGCAGTTCGAAGACCAGCGGGTCGCCGATGCGGTGCAGGTCGTCGACGACGATCAGGCCACGCTCGACCTCGGCTGCGGCCAGCGCGTTGACGATCTCGCCGGCCACGTCACCCAGGCCGCGCGCCGCCTGGGCCAGCGTGGGCAAGGCCTCGGGCGCCACGCGCCAAGGCAGATCGAAGGGTTCCAGCGCCGCGGTCAGGCAGGCGAGGAAGCGCTGCAGCGGGTCGTCCTCGTCGGCGCTGATCCAGGCCAGTGCGCATCCAGGCGGCAGCTGGCGGATCTGGCGCGTCAACGCGGCCGTCTTGCCGTAGCCGGCCGGCGCCAGCAGCAGCGTCAGCTTCTGCTGCGCCAGCGCTTGGCCGAGCGCACGCTCCAGCGCCTGCCGCTCGACCAGCGTGCCGCGCGGACGCGGCGGCTGGATCTTCGCCAGGGCGAACGCGGGCAAGGTGTCCTGTGGCTGCATCGGCCAATTCTGGCGCAGCCGCAAATGGCTCCTTTGGGCGATGCGCGGCAGCCCGGGGCAAGGCAGATTGAATCGAACGCCACTCGGCCTCGCCCCATGTACATCGTCCACCACGCCCACCTGAAATCCCAGCGCCACGAAGGCGAGCACTGCATGGCCGCCGCCGACGCCAGCCTGGGCATCCACGGCTTCGAGGTCTGCCTGAGGCGGCTGGAGCCCGGCGCGCACAGCGGCGAACTGCGGCACCACGGCGAACGGGTGGTGCTGGTGCTGGCCGGCTGCGGCAAGCTGTTGATCGACGGCGGGCCGCAGCGCTTCCAGGCACCCTGCACGGTGATCGTGCCACCGCATCGCAGCGCGCAGTTCGTCAACCACGGCAGCGAGGTGCTGCAGATGGTGGAAGTGCGCGCCACGGCCCCGTCGGCTGCCGATCCTTTGCCCTGATCTGCCGAGCTGCACCATGTGTCCGGGGAGCGGCAGGTGCCGGCGCTTTGTCGACGCTCGCTGATCGCCTGCTACTGCCTGTCGTTCAGGCGTTTGCGCAAGCCGAGGCTGACGGGGAAGCGAATCCGTCCATGTCCCCCGCCCGGTCTGACAGACCGGGCTCCTCCTTTACTTCCCGGATTCGCTTCCCCGCCATCCTCGGCAGGACACGCGGAGGTGTTCGTGGCGCAATGGCCCCGAGTTCGTCGCGAACCACGAGCGGTGCCAGGGCCATGGGCGGACCGCCGGCAGGGCGCCTATGCGACGCCGAGGAGCGCAGGTTTCACGGCCAGCGCGCGTAGCGCGCCTCCACTTCTGACTTCGTCGCGATTGTTTGAACGGAGCGCGCGATCAGCGCGCGAAGTGAGTTG
>JBGAII010000207.1:0-6796 GCA_044225625.1 Rubrivivax sp. | reverse complement strand
GTGATCGCGCAGGGGCTGGAAGCCGGCGGCCATCGCGGCCACTTCCTGTCCGACGAGCTGAGCCGGCAGCTCGGTACCTTTGCGCTGCTGCCGCAGCTCAAGCAGGCGGTGCGCGTGCCGGTGATCGCCGCCGGCGGCATTGCCGACGCCGCCGGCGTGGCCGCGGCGATGGCGCTGGGTGCCGATGGCGTGCAGGTCGGCACCGCCTACCTGCTGTGCCCGGAGGCCACGACCAGCGCCGTGCACCGCGCCGCGCTGCGCAGCGATGCTGCGGCGCATACGGCGCTGACGAACCTCTTCACCGGCCGGCCGGCGCGCGGCATTGTCAACCGCGTGATGCGCGAGCTGGGCCCGCTGCGGCTGCCGCCGCATCCGGCCTTTCCGCGCTCGACCGCGGCGCTGGCGCCGCTGCGAGCGGCAGCCGAGGCACGCGGCAGCGGCGACTTCTCGCCGCTGTGGTCGGGCCAGAACAACACGGGTTGCCGGGCGGTGCCTGCGGCCGAACTGACACGCGCGCTGTGCCGCGGTTTCGAAGGACATTCAGAATGAGCGAGTTCCTCAAGTACGAACAGGACGGCGCGATCGTCACGCTGACGATGAACGCGCCCGAGCTGCGCAATGCGCTGACCGGCAATGCCGCGGTCGATGAATTCGTCGCCGCGGTCGAGCGCATCAACGCCGACCCGACGGTGCGGGTGATGATCCTCACCGGCGCGGGCACGGCCTTCTCGTCCGGCGGCAACGTCAAGGACATGAAGCGCTTCACCACCGACGAGGTCACGCCGGAGCAGATCGGCCGCTGGTACCGCACCGGCATCCAGCGGCTGCCGCTGGCACTGCAGAAGCTGGAAGTGCCGAGCATCGCCGCGGTCAACGGCCCGGCGGTCGGCGCCGGCTGCGACCTGGCCTGCATGTGCGACATGCGCATCGCCTCGACCAATGCGCTGTTCGCCGAAAGTTTCATCCGCGTCGGCCTGATTCCCGGCGATGGCGGCGCCTGGCTGCTGCCGCGCGTGGTGGGCCTGTCGAAGGCGATGGAGATGTCCTTCACCGGCGACCCGGTGCATGCGGAGGAGGCGCAGGCCATCGGCCTGGTGTCGCGCGTGGTCGGACCCGAGGCACTGTTGCCCGAGGCACGTTCGCTGGCGGCGCGCATCGCACGCAACCCGGGTCAGACGCTGCGCCTGACGAAGCGGCTGCTGCGCGAGGGTCAGAACCAGCGGCTGGATTCGTTGCTCGAGCTGTCGGCGGCGCTGCAGGTGGTCGCGCACAAGACGCCGGCCCATGCCGAGGCGGTGAACGCCTTCATCGAGAAGCGAGAGCCCCGGTTCGGTGATGTGTGAGGCAGGTGCGCGTCCGAAGAGACGGGAACGCGGAACTGCAGTCGGCTCAGCCGTTGTGTGAGTTGATTTGAGTTGGGTTGAGTTGGCGCGAGGCCGAGGCTGACGGGGAAGCGAATCCGTCGATGTCCTCCCCCGGTCTGCGGACCGGGCTCCCCCTTTTACTTCCCGGATTCGCTTGCCCGCCAGCCTCGGCCAGACACCGCAGTGGGGATGCGCAGCGTTGTCAAATGTCGCGCTGCGCGCCTCGTGATCTGCCTTCGCCGCGTCGGATCAGTGTGCGGGTCGGCCCCGGGGCCTGCGGGGATCCTTCGGCGTCATTGCAACTCGTAGCCGGATTCCTTGATCACCGCACCCCAGTGCTGCGTGGCCTTGACGACCCATTCCTGCAGTTGTGCCGGTGTCGCGTAGGTCGGCACGTTGCCCAGTTTGGACAGGCGCTCGATGACGTCGGGGTCGGCCAGCGCGGTGGCGACGGCGGCATCGAAGCGTGTGACGAACTCCGGCGGCAGACCCTTGGGGCCGAAGAAGGCCAGCCACGGGTTCATGTCGATGCCGCTGATGCCCAGTTCCTGGAAGGTCGGCACCTGCGGTGCGGCCTTGGCGCGCGTGGTGCCGGACACGGCCAGGATCTGCATCTTGCCCGAGCGGTAATGTTCGATCGACTCGGTCAGTGACAGGAAGCCTGCTGGCACCTGCCCGCCGAGCAGGTCCTGCACGAGCGGCGCGCCGCCCTTGTACGGCACCGCCACCATCGGCGTGCCGAGCGACTTGCCGACCAGGATGCCGGCGAACTGCGGCACGCTGCCGACGGCGGGGATGCCGTAGTTGGCCTGGTTCGGATGCGCCTTCAGCCAGGCGCCGAACTCGGGCGCCGTCTTCACGCCGATGCTGCCGGAAAGCGCCATCACGTTGTAGTAGCTGGCCACGCCGGCCAGCGGCGTGAAGTCGGTCAGCGGGTTGTAGCCCGGCGCCTTGAAGGTCAGCGGCACCATCACGTGCGAATGGTCGATCGTCAGCATCACCGTCGATCCGTCGGGCGGCGCCGCCTTCAGCGCCTGCGTGGCGATCATGCCGCCGGCGCCCGGCTTGTTCTCGACGATCACCGTCTGCTTCAGCAGCGGTTGCATCTTTTCGGCCAGGATGCGCGCCACCACGTCGGTGGCGCCGCCCGGCGGAAAGCCCACCAGGATGCGCAGCACGGCGGGCGGGTCCGCAGCGCGGACCGGGCCGGCCAGCGACAGCAGGCCCAGCAGCAGGGCAGGCAGGATGCGACGCGTCGTCTTCATGGAGATCTCTCCTCGGTTGCGGTGTCGGTGTCGGGTCCGGAAACCAGGGCGTCGCGCTGGTCGCGCGCGCGCCGTGCGGGCTCGCGTTGCGCGGGCGGGCCGAAGCCGCCGCCGCCGGGCAGATCGACGCGCAGGCGGCCGCCCGGCGGCACTTGGATCTCGCCCTTGCTGGTGTAGGTGCGGGCCTGGCCGTCCGCGTCGAAGACCTCGACGCGGCCCGGCCGCCCCGGGGCGCCGCCGGCGCGGCCGCGCGCCGCATGCGTGCGCCGGTCGAAGGTGGCGGCGGAACACTGAAAGCCGGCGCCGTCGCGGTCCCCGATCTCGATGCGCTGTGCCAGGCCGCCGCGCCAGCGGCCGTCGCCGCCCGAGTCGGGCAGATACTCCTTGTGCCAGAACACCAGCGGCGACTGCGCCTCGGTGACCTCCACCGGTATGCCGCCGACGCCGCTGGGAAAGGCGGTGGTCGACAGGCCGTCCTTGTCGGGCCGTGCGCCGGTGCCGCCCAGGCCGACGCTCATGACGTTGAAGGGCTGCCCCTGGGCGCGCTGGCGGCTCATCGCCAGCACCCAGATGCTGCCGGCCGATTCGGCCGGCACGCGGCCCGCCAGCGCCGGCTCCAGGCAGCCGAACATCAGGTCGGGCAGCATCTGGCCAACCACGTGGCGCGCGGTCACCGGGCTGGGCCGCTGCGGATGCACCACACTGCCTTCGGGCGCCCGCACCTCGAACGGCGCCAGCGACGCGGCATTGTTCGGCACCTCGGGCGCGACCAGGCACTTCAGGCCGAACACCGAATAGGCGTCGGTGTAGCACTTGGGCGAGTTGATGCCGCGCCCCGACGCGGCCGAGGAGCCGGCGTAGTCCACCACCAGTTGCGTGCCGTGCTTGTGCAGCGTGGCCACCAGTTCGACCGGCTCGTCATAGCCGTCCAGGTCCATGCGCGCCTGCCAGGTGCCGTCGGGCAGCCGTGCGATGGCCGCGCGCGTGGCGCGGGCCGACTGGGTAAGGATGTGCTCGGCCAGCGCGTCGATGTCGGCGATGCCGAATTCGTCCAGCATCGCCAGCAGCCGGCGGGCACCGACCTCGTTGCTGCTGACCAGCGACAGGATGTCGCCGCGCACCTCCACCGGGCTGCGCGAGTTGGCCTGGATGATCGCCAGCAGGTCCTCGTTGAGCACGCCGGCGCGCGCCAGGTGCAGGTGCGGAATGCAGGTGCCTTCCTCGAAGACCGAGGCGGCGTCCGCGGTGAAGCCGCGCCCGCCGACGTCGAGCGTGTGGCAGGTGGATGCGAACACCGCCACCGGCCGGCCGTGGCGGAACACCGGCGTCACGACGACGAAATCGAAGAGGTGACCGGTGCCCAGCCAGGGGTCGTTGGTCACCAGCACATCGCCCGGCGCCAGGCTGTGCAACGGATGGCGTTCGAGGAAGTGGCTCACCGCCACCGCCATGGTGTTGACGTGCCCGGGCGTGCCGGTGACCGCCTGCGCCAGCATGCGGCCCTGGGTGTCGTAGACGCCGGCGGACAGGTCGCCCGCCTCGCGGGCCACCGAGCCGAAGGCCGTGCGCAGCAGCGTCTGTGCCTGCTCCTCGACGACCGAGATCAGGCGGTTCCACATCACCTGCCGGCGAATGCCCTGCAGCATGTCGTTGCGGCCGCTCACGTGGCGTCCTCCATCCTCAGGTGGCCGTGGCTGTCCAGCGCGGCGCGCCAGCCGGCCGGCACCACGGTCGTGGTCTCGTGCTCGACCACCAGCGCCGGCCCCTGCAGCTGCTCGCCCGACGCGACGTCGAAGCGCCAGTGCTGGCCGAAGGGCCGGCTGTCGCCGGCCGCCGGCTCCCAGGCCGCGCGGCTGGCTTCGGCACGGCGTGTCGCCGCCGGCGGCGGCAGCGTCGCCGCAGCCACCGCGGCGGCGGGCGTGGTCACGGTGACCGACCAGGTCACGGCCTCGACGTCGGAGCCGGGCACGCGCAAGCCGTAGACCTGCTCGTAGGCCTGCTCGAACTGCTGCGCCAGGGCCTGGAGCGTGGCCCGCGTCACCGGCCCGTCGCCGGCCGCCGGCAGGCGCACGCGCAGTTCATGACCCTGGCCGGCATAGCAGCTCGGCCAGGCGGGTGACGGTCAGCGCGGCACCGCCGCGGGCCGGCTCGACGATCGCCCGCGCCTCGGTCTCCATCTCGCGCAGCCGCTGTTCGACCAGCGTCGGGTCGGCCTGCGCCAGCAGGCGCAGCTCGCTGCGCACCACCTCGAAGGAGACCGGTGCGCGCAGGAAGCCGATGGCCGAGCCGACGCCGGCGCCCGAAGGCACCAGCACGCGCCGGATGCCCAGCTTCTGCGCCACGCGCCCGGCATGCAGTGGCGCGGCGCCGCCAAAGGCGATCATCGTGAAGCCTTCGAGATCCTGGCCGCGCTCGATGGCATGCACGCGTGCGGCATTGGCCATGTTCTCCTCGACCACCTCGCTCATGCCGACGGCGGACCAGAAGGCGTCCAGGCCCAGTGCCGTACCCACCTGCGTCTGCAGCGCGTCCTGCGCGCGTGCGGCATCGAGGCGCATGCGGCCGGCGGCGAAGCGCTCCGGGTCGATGCGGCCGAGCACCAGGTTGGCGTCGGTCACTGCCGGCCGATTGCCGCCGCGCCCGTAGCAGGCCGGGCCGGGGTCGGAGCCGCAGGAGTCCGGGCCCACGGTGATGCGCCCGAGCCCGTCGACGCGGCCCAGAGAGCCGCCGCCGGCGCCGATCTCCACCAGTTCGATCACCGGGATGCGCACCGGCAGGCCGCTGCCCTTGAGGTTCTTCCACGCCCGGTCCACTTCGAAGCGGCGCGAGCGCTCGGGTTCACCGTCGTTGATGAGGCAGATCTTGGCCGTGGTGCCGCCCATGTCGAAGGCCAGCACCTTGTCCAGCCCGCAGGCGCGCGCCAGATGCGCGGCCAGGATCGCGCCGCCGGCCGGTCCGGATTCCACCAGCCGGATCGGGAAGCGCGCCGCGTGCTCGACCGTGGTCAGGCCGCCGCCGGACATCATCAGCAGCAGCGGGCAGGCCAGCCCGGCGTCGCGCGCGCGCTGCTGCAGCCGCAGCAGGTAGCTGGCCATCAGCGGCCGCACGTAGGCATTGGCCACGGTGGTGGACAGGCGCTCGTATTCGCGGATCTCGGGGCAGACCTCGCTGGACAGGCAGATGCTGACCCGCTCGCCGAGCAGCGGCTGCAGGATCTCGCGCGCGCGCCGCTCGTGCCCCGGGTGCGCCCAGGCATGCAGGAAGCCGATCGCCACGGCCTCGATGCCGGCTTCGCGCATCGCCTCGCCGGCACGGCGCACGCCGTCCTCGTCCAGCGGGCGCAGCACCGAGCCGTCGGCCGCGATGCGCTCGCGCACCGTGAAGCGCCAGGGCCGCGGCACCAGCGGCTCGGCCACCTCGATGTCCAGGTCGTAGGCGTCGAAGCGCTTCTCGTAGCCCATGGCCAGCACGTCGCGCAGGCCCTCGGTGCCGAGCAGCGCGGTGCGCGCGCCCTTGCGCTCGATCAGCGCGTTGGTGGCCAGCGTGGTGCCGTGGATGAACAGCGACACCTGCGACGCGGCCACACCGGCTTCGGCCAGCAGCCGTTCGATGCCCTGCATCACGGCCACCTCGGGTTCGCGCGGCGTGGTCAGCACCTTGCAGCTGTGGCGCCGCCGCGGCGTTTCGAGCACCACGTCGGTGAAGGTGCCGCCGATGTCGGCGGCCAGTCGGATGGCGCTGCCGTCGGGCCGGGAGCTTGCCGCGGCGTTCACTGGACTGCCTTCCACACGAAGTGCTCCGGGACGAGTGCTTGGGAGCGGCCCGGCGCGCTCATAGGGTGGGCCGGTGGTAGCGCGGGTCGTGCCAGACCTCGCGTTGCATCAGTTCGCGCAGGCGGCTGACGGCGGTCCACAGCTGCGCGTGCGTCGTCACCAGCGGGTGCGGCGCCAGGCGCAGTGCATCGGGTTTGCGTGCCGAGACCACGACGCCGTGCTCGACCAGCGCCTGGGCCAGCGCCCCCGCATGAGGAAAGCGCAGGGCCACGTGACCGCCGCGGCGTTCGTGGGCGCGTGGGCTGGCGAGTTCCAGGCCCAGCGCCGCGCACTGTTCGTCGAGCAGGCGGATCAGCGTGTCGCCGAGCGAACGGTGCCGACGGGTCAGCGCGGC
>JBGAII010000206.1:0-6536 GCA_044225625.1 Rubrivivax sp. | reverse complement strand
CGCGCCGCGGCGCCCAGGTGGTGGCGGTGGACCTGTCGCCGACGCTGGTGGCGCTGGCGGCCGAACGCGTGCCGGACGGACTGCGCGGCCGCGTGCGCTTCGAGTCCGGCGACATGCTCGATCCGGCTTTCGGCCGCTTCGACCACGTGGTGCTGATGGATTCACTCATCCACTACGAGGCGCCGCATGCGGCGCGCGCGCTCGAGCTGCTGGCCGCGCGCTGCGCGAACTCGATCCTCTTCACCTTCGCACCGCGCACGCCGCTGCTGGCGGCGATGCATGCGGCGGGCCGGCTGTTCCCGCGTGGCGACCGCGCACCGGCCATCGTGCCGGTGGCGCCACCGACGCTCGAAGCCGGGCTGCGGGCACGCTCCGGGCTGCAGCGCTGGCAGCTGCAGTGCAGCGCGCGGGTGGCCAACGGCTTCTACATCTCGCAGGCGGTCGTGCTGAGGTCTCGTCCATGAACGTGGCCGCCGTCTGGCGCCGGCTCGGTCCGCGCTTCCTGCCCTTTGCCGACGCCGCCAGCGCCGAGCTGCCGCTGCCGCGGCTGCTGCGGCTGGCGCTGTTCCAGGTCTCGGTGGGCATGGCCGGCGCGCTGCTCGTCGGCACGTTGAACCGGGTGATGATCGTCGAGCTCGGCGTCGCCGCCTGGCTGGTGGCGGCGATGGTCGCGCTGCCGCTGCTGGCGGCGCCCTGGCGCGCGTTCGTCGGCTTTCGCTCCGACACCCATGTCTCCACCTTCGGCTGGCGGCGCGTTCCGTATCTGTGGTTCGGCACGCTGATGCAGTTCGGCGGTCTGGCGATCATGCCCTTCGCGCTGCTGATCCTGTCGGGTGACACGCACGGGCCGGTCTGGGTCGGCACGGCCGCGGCGGCGCTGGCCTTCGTGCTCGTCGGCGCCGGCTTGCAGACCACGCAGACCGCCGGCCTGGCGCTGGCCACCGACCTGGCGCCGGCGGCGACGCGGCCGCGCGTCGTGGCGTTGATGTACGTGATGCTGCTGGTCGGCATGCTGGTCGGCAGCCTGCTCTTCGGCGCGCTGCTGCAGCGCTTCAGCCAGATCCGGCTGATCCAGGTGGTGCAGGGTGCCGCGTTGCTGACGATGGCCTTGAACATCGCGGCGCTGTGGAAGCAGGAACCTCGCGGCGGTGCGGGCGTGGCGCAGGCACGGGCCGGCGGCGAGGACTTCCGCTCCGCCTGGGCGGCCTTCGCGGCACAGGGTCCGGCGCGCCGCTTCCTGGTGGCGCTGGGCCTCGGCACGGCGGCCTTCAACATGCAGGACATCGTGCTCGAGCCTTACGGCGGCGCGGTGCTCGGGCTGCCGGTCGGCGCCACCAGCCTGCTGACGGCGATGCTGGCGGCCGGGGCACTGGGCGGCTTTGCGCTGGCGGCGCGCCGGTTGCAGCAGGGCAGCGATCCGCCGCGGCTGGCCGCGGCCGGTGTGCTGCTGGGCGTGGCTGCGTTCGCGGCCGTGATCTTCGCGGCGCCGCTGCAGTCGCCGCTGCTGTTCCGCCTCGGCACGCTGGGCATCGGCTGCGGTGGTGGCCTCTATGCCGTGAGCATGCTGGTGGCGGCGATGGACCTGGCCGCGGCACATCGTGGCCTCGCGCTCGGCGCCTGGGGCGCGGTGCAGGCCACCGCCGGCGGCGCGGCCATCGCGCTCGGCGGTGCGCTGCGCGACGGCGTGGCGCTGCTGGCCGACAGCGGTCGGCTCGGGCCGGTTCTCACCGGTCCGGCCGTCGGCTACAGCGTCGTCTACCACCTGGAGATTGCCTTGCTGTTCGCGACCCTGGTCGCGCTCGGCCCGCTGGTGCGCCGCCGGGCACTGCCGGCGGCCGCTGCCCGTCCCCCCCTCGGCCTGGCCGAATTCCCCGGCTGAACCCACAAGGAGCCGTCATGCAAACCGGTGCCATCACGCCCTACATCGACGTCGCGCAGCTCGTGCTGTACGCGTTCTGGATCTTCTTCGCCGGCCTGATCTACTACCTGCACCGCGAGAACAAGCGCGAGGGCTATCCGCTCGAGTCGGACCGTTCGAACGCCCGGGTCGCGGTGCAGGGCTGGCCCGCCGTGCCGCGCGCCAAGACCTACCGGCTGCGCGACGGCCGCAGCGTCAGCGCACCGCGGGCCGAAGCGCCGGAGACGCCGCGCGCCCAGCCGTCCGGCGCCTGGCTCGGTGCGCCCCTGGTGCCCGGAAGCGATGCATTGCAGGCGGAAGTCGGCCCCGGCGCCTATGCGCGGCGCGCCGACGAGCCGGACACGACGCTCGAGGGCGACCTGCGGCTGGTGCCGCTGCGCGTGGCCGCCGGCTACGCCGTGTCGCAGCACGATCCCGATCCGCGCGGCATGTCGGTGCTTGGTGCCGATGGCCTGAGCGGCGGCATCGTCAAGGACCTCTGGGTGGACCGTTCCGAAGCCATCTTCCGCTACCTGGAGGTGGAGCTTTCCAGCAGCGCCCGTCGTGTGCTGGTGCCGGTGACCTTCGCGCGCATCGGCTCGGGCCGCGTGCGCGTGGAAGCGCTGCTTGGTGCGCAGCTGGCGCTCGTGCCCGCGACGCGGCAGGCCGACCGCGTCACGCTGCTCGAAGAGGAGCGCATCACGGCCTTCTTCGGTGCCGGCACGCTGTACGCGACGCCCGCACGTCAGGAGCCGTGGGTCTAGCAACCCGCCGACGTACGCGGACGACAGGAGAGGCACTTGCGGCAGGAGAAGGTGATGGCGCTGGTGGCATGGGGCGAGCACGAGTTCGAGGCGGCGCACGGCCTGCCGGAGGTCCTGCCCGCGGGCGAGCGGATGCTCTGGCAGGGCAGCCCGTCCTGGCGCGGGCTGGCAGCCGATGCGCTGCACTGGCGCAAGGTCGCGCTGTACTTCGTGCTGCTGCTGGGCTGGCAGGTGGCCTCGGTCGCGGCCGATGGCGGTGGCGCAGGTGCGGCGGCGCTGGCCGCATTGCGCGGGCTGCCGTTGGCGTTGCTGGCGCTGGGGCTGCTCGGCCTTTTGGCCTGGCTGATGGCGCGCACGGCCGTCTATACGATCACCGACCGGCGGGTGGTGATGCGCATCGGCATCGTGCTCAGCGTCAGCTTCAACCTGCCGCTGACGCAGATCGTTTCGGCCGAGATGCGGCCCCGCGCTGACGGCAGCGGTGACATCGCCCTCACGCTGGCCGCCGGCCAGCGCATCGCCTGGCTGCATCTGTGGCCGCATGTGCGGCCGTGGCGCCTGTCGCCGACGCAGCCGATGCTGCGCGCGCTGCCCGAGGTCGAGCGCATCGGCCGGCTGCTGGCCGATGCGGCGCGCGAGCGCAAGGCGACCGGGCCCGCACGATGAGCCTGCCGGCGCGCGCCCAACCGCTGTCGCCGGCGCTGCCGCTGGCTGGCCTGGGCGCGCTGTTGCTCGTCGCCGTGACCGCGGTGGCGCTGACGCGCTGGTGGCCCGCGCTGCCCACGTCGCCGGCACCGGCTTCACAGGCGGTGGAGTCCGCCGCGTCGGCCTTCGGCGCCGTGGTCGCTGCCCGCGCGCTGCGCTTCCACGACCGCAGCGACGGCGGCATCGACGTGGTCGATGCGGCCAGCGCGGCACACGTCGACACCGTGGCGCCGGGCAGCAACGGCTTCGTGCGCGGCGCGCTGCGCGGCCTGGCGCAGGAGCGCAAGCGCCGCGGCCTCGGCGACGACGTGCCCTTCGAGCTGCGCGCGCATGCCGGCGGCGCGCTGGTGCTCGCCGACCCTGCCACCGGCCGCCGCATCGAGCTGGCCTCGTTCGGCCCGGCCAACGCCGGCGCGTTCGCGCGCTGGCTCGTTCCAGAGGAGCATCGACCATGACGACCCTTCCGCTGCAGACCGCCGACGAGGCCAACGCCGAGGCGCGCGCCAGCGCGCTGCTGAACCCGCGCTTCTACACCACCGACTTCGCGGCGATGGACCGCATCGACGTGTCGGCACTGCGCGCCGAGTGGGACGCGATGCTGGCCGAGTACGAGGGCGACAACAACCACGACCACTTCCAGCGCGATGCCGCCTTTGCCGACGAGGTGAAGGCGCTTTCCGCCGGCTGGTCGCCGGCACTGCGGCAGGAGTTCCTGGGCTTCCTGGTCAGTTCGCTGACCTCGGAGTTCTCGGGCTGCGTGCTGTACAACGAGATTGCCAAGCGCGTGCAGAACCCCGACCTCAAGCGGCTGATGCGCTACATGGCGCGCGACGAGTCGCGGCATGCCGGCTTCCTGAACCAGTCGCTGAAGGACTTCGGCCTCGGCGTCGACCTGGGCGAGCTGAAGCGCCGCAAGGCCTACACCTTCTTCAAGCCGAAGTACATCTTCTATGCGACCTACCTGTCGGAGAAGATCGGCTACGCACGCTACATCACCATCTTCCGCCAGCTCGAGCGCCATCCGGAGCGCCGCTTCCACCCGATCTTTCGCTGGTTCGAGCGCTGGTGCAACGACGAATTCCGTCACGGCGAATCGTTCGCGCTGCTGATGCGCGCCAACCCGCATCTGCTGCAGGGCGGCAACCGCCTGTGGATCCGCTTCTTCCTGCTCGCGGTCTACGCAACCATGTACGTGCGCGACCACCAGCGGCCGATGCTGAACGACGCCTTCGGCCTCGAGGCCACCGACTACGACCAGCGCGTCTTCCGCATCACCAACGAGATCTCGCGCCAGGTGTTCCCGATCAGCCTGGACATCGAACACCCTGCGTTCCGTGCCGGCATGGACCGGCTGGTGCGGGCTGCCGTCGCGCTGGAGGCTGCGCGCGCACGCGGCGGGCTGGCGGGCCTGCTGGGCCGTGCGGCTGCCGTGGCGACCGCAGCGGGCACGTTCGTCAGGCTCTTCGTGCTGCCGGTGCAGCGGCATGAGTTGCCGCAGCAGGTGCGCGTCGCGCCGGCCTGGTGAGCCGGGCAATGTGGTCGCTGGCGCTGCCGCTCGCCTTCACGCTGCTGGCGTGGTGGGCGAGCACGGCCGCGATCCTGTACCTGGTGGGGTTGCCGCGGCGCACGCACCGCTGGACGATGCTGCTGGGCACGCTGGCGCTGCCGCTGCTGCTGTATGCGGTGGCGGTGGCCGGCGGCGAAGCGGCGACGCGCGGTGCCGGCGCGGCCTATGCCGCGTTCAGCGCCGCGCTGCTGGTCTGGGGCTGGCAGGAACTGGCCTTCCTGCTCGGCTACGTCACCGGCCCGCGGCGGCAGGCCTGCCCGGACGGCATCTCGCGCGGGCGCCGGGTGAAGCTGGCGGTCGAGGTGGTGCTGCATCACGAACTGGCGCTGCTGCTGCTCGGCGGCGCCGTGTTCCTGCTCAGCCCGGGTGACGGCAGCCGTGTGGCCTGGTGGACCTTCGCCGCGCTGTGGCTGATGCGGCTGAGTGCCAAGCTCAACCTGTTCCTCGGTGCGCGCAACCTGCAGGAACACCTGCTGCCGCCGCACCTGGCCTACCTGGCCAGCTACTTCCGGCGGCGGCCGATGAATGGCCTGTTTCCTTGGTCGATGGTGCTGTCGGTGCTGGCGGCCGCCGCGCTGGTGCATGCCGCGCTGGTCGACGGCACCAGCGAGCACGACCGCACCGCGCTGCTGCTGGTCGCGGCACTGGTCGCGCTGGGCGCGCTGGAGCACGGCCTGATGATGCTTCCGGGCCGTGTACCGCCGCGGGCCAGTGCCGGGCCCTGAGGCTCAGTCCGGCGCCTTCAGCAGCGGCGCATCGTGCGCCACCAGCAGCCCCTCGCCGCGCTCGATGAGGAAGTAGCGGAAGGCTTCCGCGGCCGGCGACAGCACGCGCGACTGCAGATGCACGACATGCCATTGCCGCATGACCGGCGTGCCCTCGACTTCGACCCGGTGCATCAGCCCGGTGCGCAGTTCCAGGCCCAGCGTGTGCAGCGACAGGAAGCTGACGCCCATGCCGGCCATGACCGCCTGCTTGATGGTCTCGTTGCTGCCCATCTCCATCGTGATGCGCGGCTCGAAGCGGTGTTCGGCGAAGAACTGCTCCATGGCATGCCGGGTGCCCGAGCCCTGTTCGCGGACGATGAACGGGTAGGGCGCCAGCGCCGCCACCGGCGGATGGCCGATGCGCAGCAGCGGGTGGCCGGGCGGGCAGACGAAGACCAGCGGATGTGCGGCGAAAGGCTCCGACCGCGCCGCCAGTTCGCGCGGCGGCCGGCCCATCACCGACAGTTCGACCTCGCTGCTGTCCATGCGCGCGAGCAGCGCCTCGCGGTTGGCCGTGACCACCAGCCTCACGTCGATGCCCGGATGCTCGTCACGGAACAGCGCCAGCAGCCGCGGCACGAAGTACTTGGCGGTGCTGACCATGCCCACCGTCAGCGTGCCGTGTTCCAGCCGCTTGAAGCGGCCCATCGCATTCTCGGCATCGCGCAGCGCGGCCAGCATGCGCCTGGCATGGACGACGAAGTACTCGCCGGCGGTGGACAGCGTCAGCGTGCGGCCGCTGCGGTCGAACAGCGCCAGCCCGACCTGCGCCTCGATCTCCTTCAACTGCATCGACACCGCCGGCGGCGTCAGGTGCAGCGCCTCGGCAGCGCGGG
>JBGAII010000205.1:0-6807 GCA_044225625.1 Rubrivivax sp. | reverse complement strand
CGCGGGTCGTAGTGGCGCTTGATCGAATACACGTAGTCGGCGGCGGTCAGCTCGCGCTTGTTGCCGCCGAAGGCCGGGTCGTCGTCGAACAGCGTGCCGGGCTTCAGCCGCAGGGTGAAGGTGCGGAAGTCGGCCGACACCTCGGGCATGGCCGCGGCGGTGTTGGGCCTCAGGCGGAAGGGCCGCGCCATGAACTCGAATTCCAGCGGCGCGTCGAAGATGCCCGCGGCCACGGTGCGCGAATACAGGTCGCTGATCTGCGCCGGGTCGAAGCTGGTTTCGGCGATGGGGAAGGCGTAGCGCAGCGTCTTCGTCGCTGCGGCGCCGGCAGCGGCCGGGGTTGGAGCCTGGGTGGCGGCTGGGGCCGGCGCGGCGGCCTGACCGCAGGCTGCGCCGGCCAGCGCCAGGGCGCCGGCCAGCCACCCCAGGCGCCAGGCTCGCAACATGGCACGCAGCCTACACTGAAGGCATGGCCGCGTACCTGCTCCGGCGCCTGTGGCAGATGGTGCCGACGCTCGTCGGCGTGCTGCTGCTGGTGTTCCTGCTGTTCAAGGTCTTCGGCGGCGACCCGGCCGAGGTGCTGGGCGGGATGAACGCCTCGCCGGAGCAGATCGCCGCCATCCGCAGCCAGCTGGGGCTGGACCGGCCGTGGTGGGCGCAGCTGTGGATCTTCGTGCAGCAGGTGGCCAGCTTCGACTGGGGCAAGAGCTGGGCGACCAACGAGCCGGTGGCGCAGCTGTTCGCCACGCGGCTGCCGGCCACGCTGACGGTGATGTTGCCGATACTGCTGCTGGACACGCTGCTGGCGATCCCGATCGCGCTGTTCGTCGCCACGGTGCGCGGCTCGCTGACCGACCGGCTGATCATGGTCGTCACGACCGTGGCGCTGTCGATCAGCTTTCTGGTCTACATCATCGTCGGCCAGTACCTGTTCGGCTTCCAGCTGGGCTGGTTTCCGGTGCAGGGCTGGAGCGACAGCCTGTGGACCAACCTGACGGTCTATGCGCCGCTGCCGGTGATGCTGGCGGTGCTGGTGGGGCTGGCGCCGCAGACACGGCTGTACCGCAGCTTCTTCCTCGACGAGATCGGCCAGGACTACGTGCGCACGGCGCGTGCCAAGGGCATGAGCGAGCGCGTGGTGCTGCTGCGCCACGTGCTGCGCAATGCGCTGATCCCGATCCTGACCAACATCGGGCTGGCGCTGCCGGGCATCTTCGTCGGCAGCTTCCTGATCGAGGTGTTCTTCTCGATCCCCGGCCTCGGCCGCGAGGTGCTGCTGGCGGTGAACCGCAGCGACTACCCGGTGATCCAGGCGGTGACGGTGTACGTGGCCCTGCTGACGATGGCGGTGAACCTGCTGACCGACCTGCTCTACCAATGGGCCGACCCCAGGGTGGAGCTGAAATGAGCGCGGTGCTGGCCGGCGACCCGCTGTCCGCCGCGCGCTCCGAAGGCGTGTGGTCGGCGGCGTGGCGGCGCTTCCGCGCCGACCGCGTGGGCATGGCCAGCCTGGGCGTGGTGGCGGCCTTCCTGCTGCTGATCGCGGCCGCAGCGCTGGGCTGGGTGGCGCGCGACTGGCAGCGCGAGGTCGGTGTGTCCAGTGCGCCGCCGGGCTTCGTCGGCGCGCGGCCGGCCGCGGCGACGGGCCCGCTGGCCGCGCGGCAGGGCCCGAACGCCGACCTGTCCGACGTGGACCCGCTGGCGCCGCGCTACAGCGAATGGGACGAGCGCGCGGCGAAGTTCCGCGACGTGGAGGTGCACAAGCTGCAGACGCTGCCGCTGGGCGGCGACCGGCTGGGCCGCGACGTGCTGGCCAAGGCCGTCAAGGGCAGCCAGGTGTCGGTCTTCGTCGGCCTGATGGCGGCACTGGTGGCCACCGCCATCGGCACGCTGCTGGGCGCGCTGTCGGGCTTCTTCGGCGGGCGTACCGGCGACGCGCTGGAATGGCTCTACAACGTGTTCACGTCGATTCCCGGCATCCTGCTGATCTTCGCCTTCGCGGCGGTGTTCGGCCGCGGCATCGGCACGGTGGTGCTGATCCTGGGCCTGACCGGCTGGACCGGCGTGTACCGGCTGCTGCGCGCCGAGTTCATCAAGCACGCGGTGCGCGACTACGTGCGCGCGGCGCAGGCCATCGGCGCCAGCGCGGCGAGCCGCATGTTCCGCCACATCCTGCCCAACGTCAGCCACGTGATCCTGGTGCAGCTGTCGATCCTGACGGTGGGCTTCATCAAGGCGGAGGTGATCCTGTCGTACCTGGGCCTGGGCGTGCCGCTGGACCAGGTGAGCTGGGGCACGATGCTGGCCGAAGCACAGAGCGAGCTGCTGCTGGGCCACTGGTGGCAGCTGGCGACAGCGACGCTGTTCATGGCGCTGTTCGTGACCGCGTTCTCGCTGATGACCGACGCGCTGCGCGACGCGCTGGACCCGAAGCTGCGCGGATCGGAGTCCTGATGCTGCTGAGCGTGCAGGACCTGCAGGTCGCCTTCCGTACCGGCAGGGTCGACAGCGCAATGCAACGCGTGCGGGCCGTGCGCGGCGTGAGCTTCGACGTGCCCGAACACGGCACCGTGGCGCTGGTCGGCGAATCGGGTTCGGGCAAGAGCGTCAGCGCGATGTCCATCGTCGGCCTGCTGCCGGACAACGCGGAATGCGGCGGGCGCGTGCTGTGGCAGGGGCGCGATCTGCTGCAGGCCACGCCGCCGCAGCTGCGCGCGCTGCGCGGCCGCGACATCGCCTGCGTGTTCCAGGACCCGATGAGCTCGCTGAACCCGGTGCTGTCCGTCGGCCTGCAGTTGTGCGAGCCCTTGCGTGCGCACCTGGGCCTGAGCGCGCGCCCGGCCCGGGCGCGGGCCGAGGAGCGGCTGGCCGGGGGGGGGCTGCCCGAGCCGCGGCGCCGGCTCGACGGCTATCCGCACCAGCTCTCCGGCGGCCAGCAGCAGCGCGTGATGATCGCCATGGCGCTGGCCTGCGAGCCGAAGCTGCTGATCGCCGACGAGCCGACCACCGCGCTGGACGTGACGATCCAGCGCCAGATCCTGGAACTGCTGGCCACGCTGAAGGCGCGGCACCGCATGAGCCTGCTGTTCATCAGCCACGACCTGGGGCTGGTGGGCGAGATCGCCGACGAGGTGGTGGTGATGCGCCATGGCCAGGTGCGCGAGCGCGGCCGGGCGGCGCAGGTCTTCGCGGCGCCGCGCGATGCCTACACCCGGGCGCTGCTGGCCTGCCGGCCGACGCTGGACGGGCCGCTGCCGGCGCGGCTGCCGGTGATCGACGCGCCGGCCGCGGCACCGGCGCCGGCCGCCGCCAAGGACCCGGATGCGCCGGTGGTGCTGCAGGTGCAGGCGCTGGCCAAGTCCTTCTGGCTGCGCCAGGGCCTGTTCGGCCGGCGCGAGTTCAGGGCCGTGCAGGGCGTGAGCTTCAGCCTGCGGCGCGGCCATACGCTGGGCGTGGTCGGCGAATCGGGCTCGGGCAAGACGACGCTGGGGCTGACGCTGCTGCGCCTGCTGGAGCCGACCGGCGGCGAGGTGCAGCTCGACGGCCGCAGCCTCGGCGCGCTGGGCGAAGCGGCGCTGCGCCGGCGCATCCAGATCGTGTTCCAGAACCCGTATGCGGCGCTGAACCCGCGCTTCACCGTCGGCCAGACGCTGCTGGAGCCGATGACGATCCACCGCATCGGCGCCGACCGCGCCGACCGCGAACAGCGCGCGCGCACGCTGCTGCACAGGGTGGGGCTGGACGGGCGCGCGATGGGCAGGTATCCGCACGAGTTCTCGGGCGGCCAGCGGCAGCGCATCGCCATCGCGCGCTGCCTGAGCCTGCAGCCGGAGGTGCTGGTGCTGGACGAGGCGGTGTCGGCGCTGGACGTGTCGGTGCAGGCGCAGGTGCTGAACCTGCTGCGCGACCTGCAGGACGAGTTCGGCCTGGCCTACGTGTTCATCAGCCACGACCTGGGCGTGGTGCGCTTCATGGCCGACGAGGTGCTGGTGATGAAGGACGGCGCGGTGGTCGAACAGGCCGCCACGCGCGAGCTGCTGGCCGCGCCGCGCCAGGACTACACGCGCCGGCTGCTGGCAGCCGTGCCGCGCGGCCGCCTGGTGCCCGCCACGGACTGACAGCGGCGGCGGCCCAGGATGGGCACATGTCGACGCTTTGCGTCAGAGTTGTAACGGCGCCGAAACGATTCGAACCAACTTGGTCGCCCCGGCGCTGCGCGCAGCGTGAACAAGCGCACGGCCGGCGGCGGCGGCGGGCGGCGCGGTGCATGGCATGGAAGCTGCCCTGTACATCGGGCGATCTTTCTGCCGACAAGGCCATCATCTCCCCGCTGCAAGGACCCGCTCATGGCAAGCACGTCGTTGGTTTCCGCCTCCGCGCCGCGCCGCCGGGGCGCGGGGTCGCCGGCCCTGCACGGCGGTGCGTCGTGGGTGCTGCGCCTGGGGCGCGGCAACGACGCCCGACTGCCTTCGGGTGCGGCGCTGTCCGACTGGGCCGAGCGCGCGGCGGCGATGCTGGACCTGACGCCGATGATGGTCGGCCCGCTGACGCAGGCCACGCAGGTCAGCCGGCCGGCGACGGCGCCGAGCCTGCAGCCTCTGGGCGCGGGGCTGCGCTCATGATCCTGACGCCCCGCCCCCTGCAGAATCCCGCGCCGCGCGGCGTGGTGACCCGGCCGCAGCGCGCGGCCACGCCCACGTGGGCGGCGACTTCGTCACGCCCGGTGCTGCAGAGCAGCCCGCGCGTGCCGCAGCAGCTGTGCCTGGACCTGCAGCCGCGGCTGCGCTGAGTCAGGCCCAGATCACCTTCTTGCGCGAGCTGACCCAGACTTCGTAGTTCGCAGCGAAGACATCCTCGATCTTGTTGCGCTTGACCTTCATGGTCGGCGTGAGGATGTCGTTCTCCACGCTCCAGGCCTGCGCCGTCACGACCAGGCAGTCCATCTGCTCGTGCGGATCGAGCTGGGCGTTGACCTGCTTCAGGTGCTCGGCCAGCGAGCTTTCCAGCGCGGTGCGGCCCCCGCCGTCCCGGGCCTTGGCCGTGGCCTCGGGGTTGAGCATCACCAGGCCCAGCGGCTGCCCGAGGTTGGCGCCGGTGACGCAGCAGGCTTCGATGGCCGGGTGCGTGGACAGCTTGTCCTCGATCGGCGCCGGCGCCACGTACTTGCCTTTGCCGGTCTTGAACAGGTCCTTCACCCGGCCGGTGATCTTGAGGTTGCCTTCGGCGTCGATCGTGCCCTTGTCGCCGGTCTTCAGCCAGCCGTCCTCGGTCATCGTGGCCTGCGTCACCTCCGGCTGCTTGTAGTAGCCGAGCATCAGGCATTCGCCCTTGACCTGGATCTCGCCGGTCTGCGGGTCGATGCGGCACTGCACGCCGTCGTAGGTGGTGCCGACAGTGCCTGGCCGCGGCTTGCCCAGCGTGGTCGCATGCGACAGCCCGCAGTTCTCGGTCATGCCGTAGACCTCGCAGATGTCCAGGCCCAGGCTGCGGTACCAGTTGAGCAGCGAGGTCGGCATCGGCGCCGCGCCGCCGGCGGCCCAGTAGACCTGGTCGAGGCCCAGGCCGGTGAGGATCTTCTTCTTGACGATGCCCTTGAGGATGGGGATCTTCAGCAGCTTCTCCATCTTCTCCGGCGGCATCTTCGACTGCACGCCCTGCTGGAACTTGACCCACAGCCGCGGCACCGAGAAGAACACCGTCGGCCGCGCGCGCTGGATGTCGGCGACGAAGGTGTCCAGGCTGTCGGCGAAGAACACGTGCATGCCGGTGGCCAGCAGCCCGTGCTCGACGAGCATGCGCTCGGCCACGTGGGCCAGCGGCAGGTAGCTGAGCATGCGGCCCGATGAATCGAGCTTGACGCGCTTCAGGCCCGAGGTGATGGACCAGGCGAAGTTGCCGAAGCTGTGCATCACGCCCTTGGGCATGCCGGTGGTGCCGGAGGTATAGATCAGCGTGCACAGCTCGTCGGCGCCGCGCACGGGGCTGTCGGTCAGCGGTGCGGTCGCGGCGATGATCGCGTCCCAGGTCTTCGCGCCGTCGACCTTCGGCGCCAGCGGCAGCGTGATCATCGGCATGCCGGCCGGCACGCCCGGCTTCATCTCGTCCCAGACGTCGAGCTTGCCGACGAACAGCAGCTGCGATTCGCTGTGCTCGAGGATCTGGCGTACGGTGTTGGCCGCCAGCGTGGGGTACAGCGGCACCGACACGTGGCCGGCCATCCAGATGGCCCAGTCGGCCATCATCCAGTGGGCGGTGTTCTTGGCCAGCAGCGCGATGCGCGTGCCCGGCTCGAGGTTCAGGCTCTTCAGGTAGGCGGCCATGCGGCGCACTTCGTCCGCGGCCTGCTTCCAGGTGTATTCCTTGACCACGCCACCACCCATCGGCTGGGTGAAGACCAGCTTGTCGGGCGCGCTCTTCTCCCACTGGTACAGGCGCTGCAGCGCGAGGGTCTCCGGTTTTGCGGACGAGGCCATGTTGGTGCTTTCCTGGCAGGCTGGATGAGGACCGGTCAGCCTAGCCAAAGTCCTTCGCGGCGTACAGCAGGACTACCCGCAGCGGCGGGGGCCGGGCCGGCCACCGTGGCTGGTGTCCGGCCAACGCGGCCTGTCGGGGCCGGCGATGGGCCAGCCGCGTCAGCGGGCGCGGGCCGCGGCCTGCTGCATCTGCTCGAGCACGCGCCGCGTGGAGCGCAGCACCAGCGTGGGCTCCAGTTCGGCCTGCGCCGCCATCTGCGCGGCCACCTCGTCGAGCGCGTCGGGGGTCTGCATCAGCGCGCGGGCGATCACCGACAGCGCGGTGATGCCGCGC
>JBGAII010000204.1:0-6877 GCA_044225625.1 Rubrivivax sp. | reverse complement strand
GCTGGGCCGCCAGGTGCGCTACCGCGCGCTGGGCACGGTGGAGTTCCTGGTCGTCGGCGGTGACTTCTTCTTCCTCGAGGTCAACCCGCGGCTGCAGGTGGAGCATCCGGTGACCGAGGCGGTGACCGGGCTGGACCTGGTGGCGCTGCAGATCCGTGCCGCGGCCGGCATGCCGCTGGGCCTGGACGGACCGCCGCGCTGCGACGGCCATGCGATCGAACTGAGGCTCTATGCCGAAGACCCGGAGCACGGCTTCCTGCCGGCCACCGGCCGGCTGCAGGCGCTGCGCTGGCCTGCGGACGGCACGCGCGTCGAGACCGGCGTCGAACTCGGCTCGGAAGTCACGCCGCACTACGACCCGATGCTGGCCAAGCTGATCGTGCACGGCCGGGATCGCGCCGACGCGCTGGCCCGCGCGCGCGCCGCGCTCGCGGCCACGGCGGTGGCCGGCGTCGCGCACAACCTCGCTTTCCTGCAGGCGCTGCTGACGGCGCCCGAGGTGGCCGAAGCCACACCCGACACCGGCTGCATCGACCGGCTGGCGCTGCAGCCCCCCCGCGCCGCGTGGCGCGACGCGGCGCCGGCCCTCGCCGCGGGCTGGGTGTTCCTGCGTGCACGCGTCCCCGACGGCAGCGTGCAGCCGGCCTCGCGCTGGGCCGGCCTGACGCACTGGCGGCTGAGTGCGCCCGTGGCGTCGCCGCCGCTGCATCCGCAGTACGAGGTGACCTGCGAACATGGCCCGCAGCCGGCCTGGGTCGACTGCCAGGACGGCCGCTGCGGCGTGCGGCTGGGCGACGACACACACGCCTTCGCCTTCGGTGCGGTGGCGGCCGACGGCTTCCAGCTGCTGCAGCTGGGCTGCCGCGTGCTGCCGCTGGCCCTCGGTGCGGACGACACGGCCGACGGCACGCAGGTCTGGCTCAGCGACGGCCGCCACACCGAACGCGTGCTCGTGCGCCCGGCGCTGCGGCGCGCGCGGCAGGCGGGCGCCGCCACCGGTGCGGCGCTGGTGGCGCCGATGACCGGCAAGGTGCTGGAGGTGCGCGTGCGCGAAGGCGACGCGGTGCAGGCCGGCCAAGTGCTGGTGCTGATCGAATCGATGAAGATGGAGATGCGCGTCGCCGCACCACAGGCCGGCATCGTGCGCGCCGTGCATGCCACCGCGGACGCCAGCGTCGAGCGCGGCGCCGTGCTGGTCAGCGTCGAAGCCACCGAGGAGGCTGCCTCATGAACACGTCCCTGCCCTCTCACGTCGAGATCCACGAGGAAGGCCCGCGCGAGGGCTTCCAGATCGAGCCGAAGACCTACCCGCTGGCCGACCGTGCCGCGCTGGTCGATGCGCTGGCCGCCGCCGGGCTGAAGCAGATCCAGGTGGCGTCCTTCGTCAGCCCGAAGCGCGTGCCGCAGATGGCCGATGCGGACCAGCTCTTCACCGCGATCCGCAAACGGCCCGGCACGCGCTACACCGCGCTGTGGCTCAACCAGGCGGGCTTCGACCGCGCCCGCGCAGTGCCGCAGGTGGACCTGGCCGGCGGGCTGTACTTCTATGCGTCGGACGCCTTCAGCCGGCAAAACAACGGCCGCGGCGCCGCCGCCTTCGCCGACGAGCAGCGCCAGTGGGTGCAGCGCTACCGCGAGGCCGCGCTGCCGATCGACAGCGCCTACCTGATGACCGCCTTCGGCTGCAACCTCGAAGGCGAGATCAGCGAAGCGCGGCTGGCCGAGGTGCTGCGCGGCATCGCCGCTCTGCTGCGCGACGAAGGCGTGGCGCTGCCGAAGCTGTACCTGGCAGACACCGTGGGCTGGGCGAACCCGCTGTCGGTCCGGCGCCGCGTCGAGCTGGTGCGCACGCTGCTGCCCGGCGTGCGCGTCGGCCTGCACCTGCACGACACCCGCGGGCTGGGCATCGCCAACGCGTTCGCCGCGCTGGAGATGGGCGTGGACCTGTTCGACGCCTCCGTCGCCGGCCTGGGCGGCTGCCCCTTCTGCGGCCATGCGCACGGCAGTGCGGCCGGCAACGTCTGCACCGAAGACCTGGTGTTCCTGTGCCACGAACTCGGCATTCAGACCGGCATCGACCTGGAAGCGCTGCTCGAGGCGGCGCGTCTGGCCGAACGCCTCATCGGCCGGCGCTTGGACGGCAGGCTGATGCATGCCGGCACGCTGGCGGCATGGCGACAGCCATGATCCGCAACGCCGGCCAGGCCTCGCTGGCGGCACTGTTGCGCGAGCGCGCGCGCTCGCAGCCCGAGGCGCCGGCGGTCAGCGACGGCTGCGTCACGCTGAGCTACGCGCAGCTGGCCGAGCGCGTGCACCGGCTGGCCGGCGGCCTGCACCGCGCCGGCCTGCGTGCCGGTGAGCGCATCGCGGTGCTGTCGGAGAACCGCCTCGAATATCTGGAACTGGAGCTCGCTGCCGCGACGCTGGGCGCGATCGTGGCCTGCCTGAACTGGCGTCTCGCCCCCGACGAACTGCGGCATTGCATCCGCCTGGTGACGCCGAGCGCGGTCTTCGTCTCGCAGCGCCATGCCGGCGCCCTGGCGCGCATCGACCACGCCGTGCCGCAGGTGGTGGGTTTCGGCGACGACTTCGAGCGCCTGCGCTCGGGTGCCGCGCTCGACCCGCTGCCCGACGTCGAGGCGGAAGCCGGCTTCGTGATCCTGTACACCAGCGGCACCACCGGGCTGCCGAAGGGCGCGCTGATCAGCCAGCGCGCCATGGTGGCGCGGGCGATGGTCTATGCCGCCGACTACGGCATCGGCCGCGCGCACGGCTACATCGCCTGGTCGCCGCTGTTCCACATGGCCGCCACCGACCATGCGCTGGCCACGCTGCTGCTGGGCGGGCACCTGCACCTTGCCGACGGGCTGGACCTGGAGCGCATCTGCGCGGTCATGACGAGCGAACCGGTGGGCTGGCTGCTGGCGATGCCCGGCGTGGTCGAGCCGCTGATCGACGCGCTGCGGCCGCTCGCCGACCGGCTGATCGCGCCGCGCATGGTCGGCGCGATGGCCGACCTGCTGCCGCGCCAGCAGATCGCCGAGATGACGCGGCTGCTGCGCGCGCCGTACCTGAACACCTTCGGTTCCACCGAGACCGGGCTGCCGCCGGCATCGGCCGCGCTGCTGGCCGCCGGCGAGCTGCCGGTCCGCCTGAGCAAGCGCGTGTCCAGCTTCTGCCAGGTGCGGCTGGTGGATGCCGATGAGCGCGAGGTGGGTGTCGGCGAGCCCGGCGAACTGACGCTGCGCGCGCCCACGCTGTTCAGCGGCTACTGGAACGCCGAGGCGGCCAACGCGCAGGATTTCCGTGGCGGCTGGTTCCACATGGGCGACCTGTTCGTGCGCCATGCCGACGGCAGCCTGGATTTCGTCGACCGGCTGAAGTACCTGATCAAGTCCGGTGGCGAGAACATCTACCCGGCCGAGATCGAGCGCGTGCTGCTCGCGCACCCGGCGGTGGCCGACGGCGCGGTGGTGCGCAAGCGCGATGCGCGCTGGGGCGAGGTGCCGGTGGCCTTCGTCGCGCTGCGCACGGCCCTGGACAGCCCCACGCTCGAAGCCTGGTGCCGCCAGCGCCTGGCGCACTACAAGGTGCCGCGAGAGTTCCACGTCGTCGATGCCGCCGCGCTGCCGCGCAGCAGCACCGGCAAGATCCAGCGCCACGAAATCGAGCGCGGCATGTTGCAGGACGAGCGGCAAATGCAGCACTGACCCGCAACGGGACGGCGTTGACGGGACACGTGCCCCGGCGCACCATGGTGCCAGGCGCCATACAGGTGCTCCGGGGGACGTCATGGCCGAGGCCGACAAGGTGTTCGCTGGCTCGATTCCGAAGTTCTACGACACGCTGATGGTGCCGTTGATCTTCGCGGAATATGCCGCCGACATGGCGGCGCGCGTTGCGGCCTCCACGCCCGGCGCGGTGCTCGAAACGGCGGCCGGCAGCGGCGCGGTGACCCGAGCGCTGGCGCCGCGACTTCGCGCCGACGCGCGCTACGTCGTCACCGACCTGAACCAGCCGATGCTCGACTACGCGGCGGCCCGGCAGGGAACCGACGGGCGCATCGAATGGCGGCATGCGGATGCGCTCCACCTGCCCTTCGACGACGCGTCATTCGACGTGGTCTGCTGCCAGTTCGGTGCGATGTTCTTTCCCGACCGGGTTGCCGGCTATGCCGAGGCGCGGCGCGTGCTGAAGCCGGGCGGGCGCTTTGTCTTCAGCGTCTGGGACCGCATCGAAGAGAACGCCTTTGCCGACGAAGTCACCCAGGCCGTCGCCGCGCTGTTTCCGCACGACCCGCCGCGCTTCCTCGCGCGCACGCCGCATGGCTACTTCAATACCGCTCTGATACGCGAGGATCTGCAACGCGCCGGCTTCGCCGACATCGCCATCGAGTCGAGCGACAAACAAAGCCGTGCCGCCTCCGCGCGTGACGCTGCGGTGGCCTATTGCCAGGGCACGCCGCTGCGCAACGAGATCGAAGCGCGCGACAGCGCTTCGCTGCAGCTTGCGACCGACCGTGCAACCGAGGCCATCGCCAGCCGGCATGGTGATGGCCCGGTGGTCGGCAAGATCCGCGCGCACCTGATCTGCGCAGCCAGATGACGACTCGCGACGTCAAGCCACCGCGAGCGCGGCCGGAGCGTGCAAGCAGCGCCCCGGCCCGTCACCGCACTACTTCTGCGTCTTCGCAAACTCCGCCGACTGCTCCTTGACCACCTTCTCCACCTCGTCGGTGTAGGCGGCGATCCAGTCGCTCTGCGGCACCCACTTCGTGCCGTCCCACATGTCGATGCGGGTCTTGCCGCCGCCGCCGTGGTCCTTGGCGGTGACCGTCACCGGCGCAATCAGGCCGTTCGAATCAAAGCCCTTCAGGCTCTCCAGCCCGGCCTTGATCTTGGCCGGCGTCAGCGGGCCGCTGCCGCCCTGCTTGATCGCCAGGCGCACGCCTTCGAAGGCCGGGGCGTACATCGCCAGACCGGTGTTGTAGTAGATGTCGTTCATGTTCTTGGCATCGCCGTTGCCCTTGCCCTTGGCATAGAGCTCGGTCTCGATCTGCTTGATGATCGGGTGGTCCTTGCCGCCGACGACGTTGGTGCCGCGCTTGATGCCCTTGGCTTCGGCCGGGCCGATGTTGGCGATGTCGACCTCGTTGAACCAGTTGACGACGATCATCTTGTCCAGCGGGTAGCCGTTGCGCTTGGCTTCCTTGGCCGCCACCACGTGCATCGCGCTCAGGTTCCAGCTGATCACCCAGTCGGGGTTGGCGCGGCGGATCTGCGTCCACACCGCGGCCTGGTCCTTGCCCGGCAGCGGGTTCGGGAACAGCATCAGCTCGAAGCCTTCCTTCGCGGCCAGCGCCTTCAGCACCGGGATCGGCTCCTGGCCGAAGGCATAGTCCGGGTACAGGAAGCCGACCTTCACGCCCTTCAGCGTGCCCTTGTTCTGGCTCTTGATGAAAGCGATGTCGTTGGCCACCTGGCTCCAGTAGGTCGGCCCGATCGGGAACACCCACTTGAAGACGTCGCCATCGACCGCGTCGCCGCGGCCGGCAAAGCTCTGCAGCATGACGTTGCCGTCGGCCATCGCACGCGGCAGCACGGCGCGCGACACCGGCGTCGACAGGAAGTCGAAGACCATCACGCCCTCGCGCTTGAGCTTCTCGTAGCACTCGATGCCGCGCTGCGGCTCGTTGCCGTGGTCCTGCGCGATGATCTCGATCTTCTGGCCTTCGATGCCGCCCTTGGCATTCAGCACGTCGGCATAGTCCTTCACCGCCTGCACCACCTGCGGCGTGACGAAGGTGTAGGCCTTGCTCAGGTCGTAGCACAGGCCGAACTTGATCTGCGCCTGCGCGGCGCCGCTGGCGGCCAGCGTCAGCGCGGCCAGGGTAGTGAGAACGCGGAACTTCATCGTTTGTCTCCTGCGGTGATGAAAGGGTTCATCAGGACAACCAGCGCTTCCTGCGCCGGTAGTGCTTGATCTCGTTGAAATCGCGGCCTTCGTGGCCTCCCAGGTAGAACTCCTGGATGTCGGGGTTCTTCTTCATGGCCTCGGCGCTGTCGTGCATGACGATGCGTCCGCCTTCGATCAGGTAGCCGTGCGACACCACCTCGAGCGCAGCGATCGCATTCTGCTCCACCAGCAGCACCGACAGGCCTTCTTCCTTGTTGATGCGGCGCACGATGTCGAAGATCTCGGCCACCAGGAACGGCGCCAGGCCCAGGCTCGGTTCGTCCAGCATCAGCAGCTTGGGCCGCGTCATCAGCGCGCGGCCGATGGCCAGCATCTGCTGCTCGCCGCCCGACAGGTAGCCGGCCTGGGCGGTGCGGCGCTGGAACAGCCGCGGAAAGTAGCCGTAGACGCGGTCGCGGTCGCGCTGCACTTCGGCACTGCCGGTGCCGCGCACGGCGGAGGCCGCCACCAGGTTCTCGTCCGGCGTCAGGTGCTCGAACACGCGGCGGCCTTCCAGCACCTGCACGATGCCACGCTGCACGCGCGTCTGCGGCGGCAATGCATCGATGTTCTCGCCGAGGAAATGCACCTCGCCGCGCGTGATCTCGCCGCGTTCGGCCTTCAGCAGGCCGCTCACCGCCTTCAGCAGCGTGCTTTTTCCCGCACCGTTGGCGCCGAGCAGCGCCACCATGCCACCGGGCGGCACGTCCAGCGACGCGCCCTTGATGGCCAGCGCCACGCGGTCGTAGATGACCTCGATGTTGTTCAGCGTCAGGACCGCGGCGCTCATTGAAAAGGCCTCCGCACGACGTGCTCCGAGATGAGCGTTTGGGAACGGCCCGGCGCGCTCATGTCATTTCCTCGCGTAGCCAAAGGGCCAGACCATCAGGTAGTTGCGCACGTTGCCGTAGAGCTTGCCCAG
>JBGAII010000203.1:0-6852 GCA_044225625.1 Rubrivivax sp. | reverse complement strand
GGCCCATCTTTTCCTGCTCGTCACCGGGCAGGAAACCGATGTCCTCGCCCACCGGCACGGTGACGCGGGTGACGATGATTTCGGTGTAGCGGCGCTCGTCCAGCACCTGGCTCAGGCCGGCTGCCAGCGTCATCAGCGTCTTGCCCGAGCCGGCCGTGCCGGTGAGGGTGATGAAGTCGCACTCCGGGTCCATCAGCAGGTTCAGCGCGAAATTCTGTTCGCGGTTGCGCGAGGTCACGCCCCACACCGCGTTCTTCGCGTGGGCGTAGTCGCGCAGCGTCTTCAGCACCGCGGTCTTGCCGGTGATTTCGGTGACGCGTGCATACAGCGGCGCGGCGCCCGGGGTTTCGAGAAAGACGAACTGGTTGATCAGCAGCGCGGGCACCAGCGGGCCGCTGATGCGGTAATAGGTGTGGCCACCCTGGCTCCAGCTTTCCATGGTCTTGCCATGGCGCTCCCAGAAGTCGGCCGGCAGCGGCAGCACGCCGGTGTAGAGCAGGTCGCCGTCGTCCAGCGTCTTGTCGTTGAAGTAGTCCTCTGCCGGCAATCCCAGCGCGCGCGCCTTGACGCGCATGTTGATGTCCTTGGACACCAGCACCACTTCGCGGCCGGGCTGCTGCTCGCGCAGTGCACGCACGACGCCGAGGATCTGGTTGTCGGCCTTGCCCTGCGGCAGACCGGCGGGCAGGTTCACGTCCAGCAGCGTGGTCTGGAAGAACAGCTTGCCGCCGGCGTCCTTGTGGCCGGTCTTGTTCAGCGGAATGCCGGCCTGGGTGTCGATATTGCCCTTGGCATCGGCAAAGGACGCCAGCCCGTCGAGCTCGCGGCTGACCTGGCGCGCGTTGCGCGCCACTTCGCTCAGGCCCTTCTTGTGGTTGTCCAGTTCCTCCAGCGTGATCATCGGCAGGAACACGTCGTGCTCGTCGAAGCGGAACAGCGACATCGGGTCGTGCATCAGCACGTTGGTGTCCAGCACGAAGAGCTTGGCCGGGCCCGCTGCGCGCGGCGGCTTCGCACGCGGCCGCGTACTGGCCACCGGGGCCTCGGGCGCCTTGGCCGGCGGCCCGGCACGGGTGGGCGCCGGCGCCATCACCGCCGGTGCGACACGGCTGTCGCGCAGTTCGAGCGGCGCAGGCGCCAGTTCGGCGGGGGCGGTGGACTTGGAGCTGCGCTTCTCCTGCCGCGGGGCGGCCTGCGATTCGAACTCGGCGGCGGAGAGCAGGGAGGCTTTCTGGGTGGGAGGCTTCGGCAGGGGCATGAGTGGAGATTCGATCAGCAAAAACGCCGGCACAGGGCCGGCGTCGGACTCGGAAGCGGAGCGGCGGAGACGTTCAAGCGGCTTTCTTCAGCAGCTTCACGGCCTTGAGCACGTCGTCCACATGGCCGGCCACCTTGATGCCGCGCCATTCGGCGCGCAGCACGCCTTCGGCGTCGATCAGGAAGGTGCTGCGCTCGATGCCCTTGACCTTCTTGCCATACATGATCTTGTTCTTGACCACGCCGAACATGTGGCAAAGCTTTTCTTCGGTGTCGGCAATCAGGTCGAACGGCAGTTCCAGGTTGCTCTTGAACTTCTCGTGGGACACCAGGTTGTCGCGCGACACTCCGAAGACCACCGCGCCGGCCTTGACGAAATCCTTGTGGCGGTCGCGAAACTGCATCGCCTCGGTCGTACAACCCGGCGTCGCGTCCTTCGGATAGAAGTACAGCACCACGGCACGGCCCAGGAAGGCCTGCGGCGTGAATTTCACGCCGCCGGTCGCGACGGCTTCGAACTCCGGAATGGCTTTGTTGACGGCTGGGGTCATGTGGTTCAGCTCTCGAAGGCGGATGGCCGTGGCGGCATCAAATGAGAATTATAAAGTCTGGGGACCACCGGGATATGACGGTGGTCCGCCCGGCGCGCAGCGTCCGCACGGACTAAGGGGCGGCGAGCAGCAGCGCCGCCAGCACCGCGCGGCCTTCGGCGGCCAGCACGTTGTAGGTGCGGCAGGCGGCCGCGGTGTCCATCGTTTCGACACCGATGCGGGCATCGATCAGGCAGCGTGTCAGCGCCGGCGAGATGAATCGGTGGCGCTGGCCGCTGCCGAAGATCACCAGTTCCGGCCGCAGCGTCAGCGCCTGTTCGAAGTCCGCTTCCGCCAACTGCTCGATGAGCGCCGGGGCCCAGCGCTGCACCGCGCCCTGCCAGGGCACCAGCACGCTGTGCCCGTAGAGGGTCGGGCCCACCCAGATCCCCGTGGGCTCGTGCCGTGTCACGATGTTGACGCCTTCGGAACGGTCGGGCTGGAACTTCATCGGCTGACGGCCTCGCGCAGGGCTTCGCGGCACGGCCGCGGGGCTAGAATTGTAGGTTTTTGCAGCGCAGCAGACGCCGCTCGGGAGCCCCCACGTTGAAGCCCATTCTGAAGTCCAGCAAGCTGAACGACGTGTGCTACGACATCCGCGGCCCGGTGCTCGACAAGGCCCGGCAGATGGAGGAAGAGGGCCAGAAGATCATCAAGCTGAACATCGGCAACCTGGCAGTGTTCGGCCTGGAGCCGCCGGACGAGATCGTCCAGGACATGATCCGCAACCTGCCGCACACGGCGGGCTACACCGACAGCAAGGGCCTGTTCGCACCGCGCAAGTCGGTGGT
Organism: Rubrivivax sp.; assembly: GCA_044225625.1. Taxonomy (GTDB): domain Bacteria; phylum Pseudomonadota; class Gammaproteobacteria; order Burkholderiales; family Burkholderiaceae_C; genus Rubrivivax. The sequence goes on along the minus strand of JBGAII010000203.1, from coordinate 4,214 downwards.
GCACTACTCGCAGGAAAAGCGCATCGCCGGCGTCGGCGTCGACGACGTCTACCTGGGCAACGGCGCGTCCGAGCTGATCGTGATGAGCCTGAATGCGCTGCTCGATGCCGGCGACGAGGTGCTGGTGCCGGCACCCGACTACCCGCTGTGGACCGCCGGCGTGTCGCTGTCCGGAGGACGCCCTGTGCACTACCTGTGCGACGAGCAGGCCGACTGGACGCCGGACATTGCCGACATCCGCCGCAAGATCACACCGAACACGCGCGCGATCGTGGTCATCAACCCGAACAACCCGACGGGCACGCTGTACCCGCCCGAGGTGCTGCAGCAGATCGTCGAACTGGCGCGGCAGCATCAGCTGATCGTCTTCGCCGACGAGATCTACGACAAGACGCTGTACGACGACCACACGCACACCAGCATCGCCAGCCTGGCCGACGACGTGCTGTTCGTGACCTTCAACGGGCTGTCGAAGAACTACCGTTCCTGCGGCTACCGCGCCGGCTGGATGATCGTCTCCGGCGACAAGCGCCATGCCCGCGACTACATCGAAGGCCTGAACATGCTGGCCTCGATGCGCCTGTGCGCCAACACGCCGGGTCAGCTGGCGATCCAGACCGCGCTCGGCGGCTACCAGAGCATCAAGGATCTGGTGGCGCCGGGTGGGCGGCTGTGCCGCCAGCGCGACCTGGCCTACGAACTGCTGTCGCAGATTCCCGGCGTCAGCGTGGTCAAGCCCAAGGCCGCGCTGTACATGTTCCCGCGGCTCGACCCGAAGATGTACCCGATCGCCGACGACCAGCAGTTCGCCTACGACCTGCTGGCCGAGGAGAAGGTGCTGATCGTGCAGGGCACCGGTTTCAACTGGCCGCATCCCGACCACTTCCGCCTGGTCTTCCTGCCCAACGTCGACGACCTGCGCGATGCGATCGGCCGCATCGAGCGCTTCCTCGGCCACTACCGCAAACGCCACTCACAGTGAACGCCATCAAAACAGCCAGTGTTTCGGCGCAGACTCATGTCGCGCGGCGACGTGACGTCGAAGCCAAGCCCATCCAGGTCGGCCTGCTCGGCATCGGCACCGTCGGCAGCGGCACCTACCAGGTGCTCAAGCGCAATCAGCAGGAGATCCGCCGCCGTGCCGGCCGAGGCATCGAGATCACGATGGTGGCGGACCTGGACGTCGCGCGTGCGCGCGCGCTGGTCGACCCGCAGGTCACGGTGGTCGACGACGCCCGGCGCGTGATCGCCGACCCGGCGATCGACATCGTCGTCGAGCTGATCGGCGGCTACGGCATCGCCAAGACGCTGGTGCTGGAGGCGATCGCCGCCGGCAAGCACGTCGTCACGGCCAACAAGGCGCTGCTGGCCGTGCACGGCAGCGAGATCTTCGCCGCTGCGCGCGACAAGGGCGTGATCGTCGCCTTCGAGGCGGCGGTGGCCGGCGGCATACCGATCATCAAGGCGCTGCGCGAGGGCCTGACGGCCAATCGCATCGCCTGGGTCGCCGGCATCATCAACGGCACCACCAACTTCATCCTGTCGGAGATGCGCTCCAAGGGCCTGGACTTCGCCACCGCGCTGAAGCAGGCCCAGGCCCTGGGTTATGCCGAGGCCGACCCGACCTTCGATATCGAGGGCGTCGATGCCGCGCACAAGGCGACGATCATGAGCGCCATCGCCTTCGGCGTGCCGGTGCAGTTCGCCAAGGCGCACGTCGAGGGCATCACCCAGCTGCAGGCGGCCGACATCCGCTATGCCGAGCAGCTGGGCTACCGCATCAAGCTGCTGGGCATCACGCGTTGGCGCGACGATGTCGGTGGCATCGAGCTGCGGGTTCACCCGACGCTGATTCCGTCGACCCGCCTGATCGCCAACGTCGAAGGGGCGATGAACGCCGTGGTCGTGCAGGGCGATGCAGTGGGCACCACGCTGTACTACGGCAAAGGCGCGGGCAGCGAGCCGACGGCCAGCGCCGTGGTCGCCGACCTGGTGGACATCACGCGGCTGCACACCGCCGACCCCGACCACCGCGTGCCGCACCTGGCCTTCCAGCCGGGCGAGCTGAAGGACACGCCGATCCTGCCGATCGATCAGGTGGTCACGGCCTTCTACCTGCGCCTCGTGGTGGCCGACAAGGCCGGCGTGCTGGCCCGCATCACCGGCATCCTGGCTGAAAACGACATCAGCATCGACGCGGTGCTGCAGCGCGAAAGTGCCGAAGGCGAAAAGCAGACCGACCTGATCATTCTGACGCATGACACGGTCGAAGGCCGCATGCAGGCGGCGCTTGCGCAGATGCAGTCGCTGCCCACGGTACTGGCGCCGATCGTCAAGCTGCGCAAGGAAGAGCTGAGCTGAGGCCATGAAGTACGTCAGCACGCGCGGCGACCGCACGGAGCGCGGTTTCTCCGACATCCTGCTCGAAGGCCTGGCGCCGGACGGCGGCCTCTATCTGCCGACGCACTATCCGAAGGTGGACGCCGCCACGCTGCAGCGCTGGCGCGGCCTGTCGTATGCCGATCTGGCCTTCGAGGTGCTGTCGCTGTTCATCGACGACATTCCGGCGGCCGACCTGAAGGCGCTGGTGCAGCGCACCTACACCGAGGCGGTGTTCGGCACGAAGGCGATCGTGCCGCTGCGGCGGCTGGAGGAGGGGCTGTACATCGAGGCGCTGTCCAATGGCCCGACGCTGGCCTTCAAGGACATGGCGATGCAGTTGCTGGGCCAGCTGTTCGAATACGAGCTGGGCCGCCGGGGCGAACGCCTCAACATCCTCGGCGCGACCAGTGGCGACACCGGCAGCGCGGCCGAATACGCGATGCGCGGCAAGAAGGGCGTCAACGTCTTCATGCTCAGCCCGAACGGCCGCATGAGCCCGTTCCAGCAGGCGCAGATGTTCAGCCTGCCCGACGCCAACATCCACAACCTGGCGGTCGAAGGCGTGTTCGACGACTGCCAGGACATCGTCAAGGCCGTCAGCAACGACCTGGCGTTCAAGCGCCGCCATGCCATCGGTACGGTCAACTCGATCAACTGGGCGCGGCTCGTGGCCCAGGTGGTCTACTACTTCGCCGGCTACTTCGAGGCGACGCGCGACGACGACGAGCGCGTGGCCTTCGCGGTGCCCAGCGGCAACTTCGGCAACATCTGCGCCGGCCACGTGGCGCGCATGATGGGCCTGCCGATCGCGCGGCTGATCCTGGCGACCAACGAGAACGACGTGCTCGACGAGTTCTTCCGCACCGGCCGCTATCAGGTGCGCGCCGGCGCGGTCGAGACGTCCAGCCCATCAATGGACATCAGCAAGGCCAGCAACTTCGAGCGTTTCGTCTACGACCTGCTCGGCCGCGACGGCGAGCGCACGAAGGCGCTGTTCTCCGGCGGCAGCTTCACGCTGCAGCCGGAAGAGTTCGCGCGCGTGGCCGATTTCGGCTTCGTCAGCGGCAGCAGCACCCACGCCGACCGGCTGGCGACGATCCGCGACACCTGGCAGCGCTTCGGTTCGATGATCGACACGCACACGGCCGATGGCCTGAAGGTGGCGCGCGAGCAGAGCCTGCCCGGCATCAAGACCATCGTGCTCGAGACCGCGCTGCCGGCCAAGTTCGAGGCCACGCTGCGCGAAGCGCTGGGCGACGGCGCGCCCCGGCCGCCGCGGCCCGCCGCGCTGGCCGATCTGGAACAGCGGCCGCGGCGCTTCAGCGTCGTGCCGGCCGATGCCGAGGCGGTGAAGCGCTACATCGAGGCTCACGCCGGATGAGCGCGCCGGGCCGCTCCCAAGCGCTCATCCCGCAGCGCGCAGCGCGGAGGGTAGTCCAGTGAGCGCGTCGGGCCGCTCCCAGGCGCTCAGCCCGGAGCACGTCGTGCGGAAGGTGGTCCAGTGAGCGCGTCCGCCGCCCGTCCGCTGCTGCCGCTGGACGAGGCGCTGCAGCGGCTGGCCGAGGGCGCCGCGCCGCACCGCATCACCGGGACGGAAGCCGTCTCCACCTTCGATGGCCTGGGTCGCGTGCTGGCGGCCGAGGTGGTGAGCCGGCTCGACGTCCCGCCGGCCGACAACACGTCGATGGATGGTTATGCGATGCGCGCCGCGGACGTGCCGGCGCCGGGCACGCTGCTGCCGGTGTCGCAGCGCATCCCGGCCGGCGTGGTCGGTGCCGCTCTGCAGCCAGGCACTGCGGCGCGCATCTTCACCGGTGCCCAGGTCCCGCCCG